>CAZAWQ010000103.1:0-5126 GCA_964488585.1 uncultured Roseivirgaceae bacterium | reverse complement strand
GCCTCCTGGATGATCATATGGTGGGTTACTGAGGCCGTTCCAATATTTGCTACCGCCCTTATACCCATGACATTGTTGCCCTTGTTAGGCATCTTTTCCATAAAAGAGTCCACTGCACCCTATGCGAATCCAATTATTTTTCTTTTTATGGGCGGGTTCCTGATCGCCCTGGCCATGGAAAAGTGGAACCTGCACAAACGGATTGCTCTTACATTAATCACCATGACCGGTACTCAGGCAAACGGAATTGTATTGGGGTTCATGTTGGCCACTTTTTTTCTAAGTATGTGGATCAGCAATACCGCCACTACGGTAATGATGTTGCCCATCGCCATGTCGGTAATATCTCTTTTGATACACGAGTTGGGACTGGACAAAGACGATAAGAAGTTTCGTCGCTTTGCGCTTAGTTTGTTGTTGGGAATTGCCTATTCCGCAAATATTGGTGGGGCAGCCACCATCATAGGCACACCACCAAATGTAGTAATGGTGGGCTATTTAAAAGAGTTCTACGATTATGACCTGAATTTTAGTCATTGGTTACTGATAGGCTTACCTATATGCGGTACCCTGCTGGCGCTTACCTATTTTATGCTGGTAAAATGGTTTTATCCTAACAATTTAGGGCATCTGAAGGGTTCTGAACAGATCATCAGAAGGGAATTGACCAATTTAGGACCTATTTCAAAACCTGAAAAAAGGGTATTGGGTATATTCATTGGGACTGCGTTGGGATGGATCCTTCTACAACCGATAAATAATCTGCTGGGTGCATCTATTTTGAATAATACCATAGTGGCCATGATTGGGGGGACACTTATGTTCTTTTTCCCGTTGGACCTGAAGAAAGGCAAATTTCTTCTTGATTGGGAGTACACCTCGCGACTGCCCTATGGGATCTTACTGCTGTTTGGTGGGGGCTTATGCCTGGCACGTGCCATGGAAATCACTGGTATTATAGAACTTGTAGGTAATTATATCTCTGAAAGTGGGCCATATCCATACTGGTTACTAGTACTTATACTTACCGCAGTAATGCTCTATATGACTGAATTAATGAGCAATGTGGCTTTGGTAACTATTTTTCTGCCAGTGGTGATTGGAATTGCCCAGGGACTAGGCCTGCCGCCTCTATTGCTGGTAGCTCCTGTCACCATTGCTGCAAGTTGTGCCTTTATGATGCCCATCAGTACTCCTCCAAATGCCATTGTCTTTGCCAGTGGTCATATCAGGATAAAAGATATGATCCGGGCCGGGTTTTGGTTGAATTTGATAAGTATTACAGTACTGGTGCTGTTTGCGGTGATGGTGCTGAAGTTTGTGATATAGCATGAGGCATGGAGCGCGAAAGCGAGGGACGAGGGAAATAGGGGAACATCGAACGCCGAATGCTAGACGTCGAATACCAAACACCGAAGTAACCCCAAACCCGGGCGTTCCTTATTCGGCGTTCTTTATTCGGTGTTCATTATTCAATATTTTCCCGGTTTACTCCTTCCAACTTTCTAACCTGCCATTCTTAAAATAAAGATATCTGTGGTCAGAATATGACCACTTTTCAGTATTTCCCGTAGACAAGGTGGATTTTTGTATATTCTCAGGATTGCCCCAACTGTCTTTGGCCATTTCATGAGAAATCGTTGACCATACTTTGCCATTGGCTATTAGTCTGCCTTTGTTCTTCCCGTACTTTGAGATCATGGCTTCAAGATATTCTTCGGGATCTACCTGGCTTAGCAACAAATCAATTGCAGCAACTCTGTTTTCCAGTGAGTCGATGATTTGCATAATTGTAATACGCTCATCGGTAAGCATACCAGTATTTTGAGTGTGATTTTGTGCACTAATCACCCCAGGTAAAATCAAAAATACTATGATAAGTAAGCGGTACATAATAGTGATAAGGTCAACTTAGTCAGTTGCGGGTATTAACGCCTTTTGCTCTGCTTTATGCCCATGCTCGCTGCTCTTTGCCCCATACTTTATGCTCTTTACTCTTTGCCCCATACTTTATGCTCTTTGCTCTTTGCCCCATGCCCTCTGCTACAGATTTTTATCCACCTTTTTAACATACTTCGGCAACTTCTTTTGCAGATCATCAAGCAACTTATCAGTGGCATTAGCACACATAGGAAGTAATTTGTCGTAGTTAAAAATTGGAGCTCCGGATACTAAGGGCACACCTTTTTTGGAAGTTGCAAACTCATCAAGCTTGAATACTTTTTTAGCTTCTTTGTTATACAGGTCCATATTGATGTAGGACCTAATTCCGGCATTTCCCAAGCCCCCGAGTGCTATTTTCGGTTCCCAGGCATAGGACAGAGAAACAAACATTACTCCATCTATATTAACATCCTCTAAGATCTTTAACAAATGAGACTCCGTGCGCCACGATCGCAGCATATTTCCTCCTGTCAACAGCACATTGTAGCCATCAATGGCAATGAAACGATCATGAATGGCCTCATTTAAGTTATCAATGGAATCCTGGTCTTCAACACCATCCAGTCCCCGATAAGCCTAGTACATTGGATGATTGATTATTTCAATTTCGGGGACTATTTCAAAAGGAAATTCCTTGACGTATTTATTCATAAACGTTTCATGAAAATCTTGCAAAACTGGTCTTAAATCAAACCTCGGGTCATCCTCTTTGGTTTTTTCGTAGGTGGATTGTCTTGATCCCTCTGCAATTTTATTGGCGCCTATGTACTTGTCCACATAAAAGGTTACCACAGCAACCCTTTTCTTCTGGCCATAAGAAACACCAGCCGCTAAGGCCAACAAAAACGTGAGATATATTATTCTTTTCATAATACCTGTTTATTAGCTTGTTAAGCTCGAAATAAGAGAATTTAACAGCCTATTACTAATGAAAAGAAACTATATAGGAAGCCATGTAAGAAATTAATGATGAATGATGAAATATGAGTGATGACTAGGCCTAGCCCTAAATATTGATGACCTTTTTTGAAGGAGTTACAAAATAAAATTGCAGACTGGGAATCCTACAGAATTATCAATATATTGTACTTGTTGAATACCAGCTACTTATTCATTGTCATCAAACCAACAACTATAATGAAAAAACTAATTGCAATCCTGTTAACGGCTATGTGCTGGCAGGTATCCATGGCCCAGGATGAAGATCCTGTCTATTTACTATTCGAGTTCATGCAGGTGGACAACGAGCAAGAATCAGCCTATGCTGAAACAGAGAATTTCTGGGAAAAAATACACCAGCAAAGTGTACAAAATGGGGAAAAAGTGGGCTGGGATCTTTGGGTATTACAACCTGGTGGAGAAATTCAAAACTTCCAGTATCTCACAGTAAATGTTTACAACGACCCTGTTAAAATGTTGGAAGGGGGTACTTTTGAATCATTGTTGGCCAATGCGAAAAAAGCTTATCCTGACATGTCCGAAGATCAAATTATGGAAAAAATAAATAATTCCTCCAAAACCCGGGATTTGGCGGTCAGGGTATACCTTTCTTTGGACGAAACTACTGATGAGGATTATGACATGCCGGTTGGGTCCATTACCCGTATTAATATGATGAAAACAAAACCCGGCCAGGGTGCCAACTATGTTAAAGCAGAAACGGAAATCTTTAAACCACAACACCAGAAAATGGTAGATGCCGGTCAAAGGGGTTCATGGGGTCTGGCATCGGTAATGCTTCCTTATGGCACTGAAGTATATGCCGATTACTACACATTCGATATGTACAAAGATTATGCTCAAATGATTGGAGAGTTTAATTATAACGGCGCTCAGCCCACTGAAGAACAACAAAAAGCCTTCCAGGAAATAGCGACAATGCGGGATCTGAAGTTTTCCTACATCGGGAAGTTATTGAAAAAAGTACGTTAACAAGCTGGTAGATAACCCTGTATATTTTCATGGTAGTGCCCAGAGAGGAATGTCATACCGTGCTTGAAGTGGATCTTTCGGTCCGCTTATCACTGATTCCATGATTAAATTTCTCTAGTTGCTCTTGAAACGCCTCCTTTAGTGAAGGTTCGGTGATACCATCAGTCTGGTTAAAATTTTGTCCAAACGAAGGCAATGAAAAACTACCCGTAACTACTCCTCCTTGATGGGGAAAAGAATTTGTGGCGGTCGCTAACACCGATTGAGCTCCTCTGGGTCCTGGCGAAGTTGCCAGCAGCAACATAGGTTTATTCGACCAAATTGGTTTTTCAAGTCTTGACATCCAGTCAAACACGTTTTTAAAGGCTGTAGAATAGCTGCCGTTGTGTTCAGCAAAGGATATAATGATCCCCTGGGCCTCGATAATGGCGGCCTTGAATCGTTTGGCTTTTTCAGGAACCCCGTTTCGTTCTTTATCAACACTGTAAATGGGCATTTCAAAATTGTTCAAGTCCAGAAAATTTATCTGAGCATCTTTTATTTGATCAGCTGCCCATTGGGCCAGTTGTTTATTTATGGATTGGGTGCTGCTGCTGGCACCAAATGCTACTATAGTATTCATAATTTTGATTCTCCTCTTAGTTTAATTATCAATTTTGTAAGTGTTTGGGCATCTACTTCTGTGAGGTTTTGAGCCATTGGGCCATGATATTGATATAATTTCTGACCCAATATGGCTAGCATTTTAACTCCTTCAGCAGTTATGGTGACGTCCATTTTTCTTCGATTTGCCGAACATTCGTGTCTGTCAACCAAACCCTTGTCCAAAAGTTTATCCACAATGCGGGTCACGTTGCTGGTGCGTTGCACCATCTGTTCCTGGATCTCCTGAACGGTAATTGGCATTCCTTTCCGGCCATGCAGTATTCTTAGTACATTAAATTGAGGCTCGGTAATTCCGAACTCTTTTAATTCCTGCCCAACCGTATCGGTGATCCAATGACCAGCGCATATAATCTGATGTATTGCCTTCAAGTAGTTAGTATTAACATTCACAATATGTACAATTATTGTATATACAATAGTAACGGAATTCATTTGAATATGTTGCCATGTGTTATGAACTTTTTTGAAGAGTTTCATTCAATCAGCCTAAATGAAAAACCTATTATTCTCGCCGACTTTTTATTGGATGAAAATCATGTCATTTCTTCGGTCCATTACGGCAGTGATTTTGGAGATCACATTGA
>CAZAWQ010000102.1:0-1702 GCA_964488585.1 uncultured Roseivirgaceae bacterium | reverse complement strand
TCTTGGTGTTGCCTTTTGAATAGGCTTTTTGGCTTTCTTTTCACCTTTCATTTTCTGGATCAACCGAGCCCTTTCGCTCTTGATGTATTCACGGATCTCAAGGTCCCTATCCATTGAGTAGTAAACAGTACCCTCAATGATAGTTTCCTGAGCCCTGGCATAAATTGATAATGGATTATTTGTCCATAGCACTACGTCGCCATCTTTGCCGACTTTTATACTACCCATTCGATCATCGAGATGAAGCAGTTTTGCAGGATTAAGCGTAATCAGTTTAAAAGCGTCCTCTTCTGAGAGTCCTCCATACTTTATCGACTTAGCTGCTTCTTGGTTCAACCTCCTGATCATTTCACCGCTGTCAGAATTTACAGCGGTTACTACTCCTTCATTGTTCATTAACGCCGGACCATAAGGAATGGCATACCTAACTTCCCATTTATACGCCCACCAGTCTGCAAACGTTCCTGCTCCTGCTCCATGCTTGGCCATTTTATCAGCAACTTTATAACCCTCGAGAATGTGGGTAAAAGTATTGATCCTGAAATCGAATTTTTCAGCAACTTTCATCAGCATGTTAATCTCGGATTGTACATAGGAGTGGCAGGAGATAAACCGCTTACTGTTGAGGATTTCTACCATAGTTTCCATGGCCAGATCTTTCCTGGGCTTTTGGACTGCTACTTTGGCTTTGGATGAAAGCGAGTTATAGACCTTCCATTCCTTTTCATAATCCCGAGCAGCGGTAAATACATCAATATACACCTGTTCCACTCCCATCCTGGTTCGGGGAAAGCGAATTGAGTTATTGCTTCGGGATCGCTTTACGTTTTCACCAAGAGCAAACTTAATAAATCCATCGGCGCCTTTGATTTTCATTTCCTCAGGCGATGCTCCCCATCTGAATTTAAGCAGTGCGGATTGTCCCCCGATGGGATTGGCGGAGCCGTGCAGAATTTGTGCTGCAGTAACTCCCCCGGCCAAAGCACGGTATACACCAATGTGCTCCGAATTGATTACATCCCCTATCCTCACCATTCCGGAATTAACCGCCACATCATTAATGCCATCACCTGCCAAGTGTGAATGCTCATCGATAATCCCTGGAGTCAGGTGTTTCCCTGTTCCGTCGATTACCCTGGCCCCGCTGGCAGAAAGATTCTGGCCAATCCTGGCAATTTTACCATTTTGGATCAGGACATCTGTATTCTGGACTATTCCCTCAGCTTCGTTTGTCCAAACGGTAGCATTTTTAATCAACAAGGTTTCTTGCTGGGGTCTTGTTACGCTTCCATGGGCCACGAAAGGAAAAATAACTTTCCCTAAATCAGCAATATTGTCTGACTTGCTGTCTTTTTTCTTTTTCTCTTTCTTTTCGATGGCTCCGGTATAGGTTGCATTCCAGTCAATCCAGTCTCCATTTGCCATTTGACCTTGGCCTTTCCACCCCAATGAAGTAGCAGCAACAGGTTCACCATCACCATTACTCCCACCATTACTGCCGCCATTACTTCCCGTAGTGCCGCTGGTTTTGACATCAACACCGATAAACCAACCTGAAAGTCTTATTTGGCCTGCTTCTTTCTTAGGCTCAAAACCTAAAGTGATTAATTTGGCGGTTATTTTGGAATCCACTTTTACATCTGTAGTGTCATTGATCTTGATCTTCATGCTGTGTTTTCCCGGTTCACCACTAACCTCCAAA
>CAZAWQ010000101.1:0-3327 GCA_964488585.1 uncultured Roseivirgaceae bacterium | reverse complement strand
AATCCAGAACAAGTCCAATATTTACAAATACTTCAATGAGCTGGGCTGATTCTGCCGCCAATATTAGATCACAGGCCAGCGCCAAGCTGCAACCGGCTCCGGCAGCCTTTAGCACACATATGAAACTTTATAAATTACATTTTCGTTAAGACTACAGTATTTAAGTATTTGCTTAAATACAAAAATATGGAAACAAATTATTGTGGATACCCAAAAAATACAACTCAAAATTGGCGGCATGTCCTGTTCTTTCTGTGCGGATACTATCAATAAAGCCTGGTGGGTTTTTATAAGGTGTACATGCCTTCCGACCAGAGTGCCGAGACTGAGGCAGGAGAGTGCTGTGAAACAACAACAAGTGAGGCCACAAAAACAAGCTTTTTAAAATCAAAAGGGTTTGTCTGGCTGATAGCGTTCTTGGTGGCAATAGTGTTCACAATAGAATATTTTCCAAATTCAATTTTAGGAATATGAGAAAATTATTGATTAAATTAATTCTGGGGCCAATCATATTTTTGGCAATCATTTTGGATATAGATAACAGCTATGCCCAAGGGCCCCCAATTTTTACCGACACTCCCATCCTGTTGGGGCTGGACGGTGGTGGTGTACGGACGTTTGGCAGATATATCAACCGGGAAAATGTGACGGTATACGTCCAACCCGTGGCAGTGCCTTATAATATCAATGCCAAATGGCAGGTGGGAGCTATATTACCCTGGCGGAGTATCAATCCTAAAACTGAAGGGGTGAAGACCAATTCTGGTTTCGGGGATTTAACGCTGTTTACTAAATATCAGGTCTTTCAAAAAGACGGAAAAGGCAGAACATTCAGGGGATTGATAAAATTGTCCGAGACCTTTCCTACCGGTAATGCGTCCAAAATGCCGGCTGTTGGTTCAGGAGTTAATACCACGGGCATTGGGTTTGTTACCGGTTTTATAACCACTAAGTACGGCATTTATGGGGAGTTTGGATACAATATTGTCTCTGATGCCTCGCCAAACAGCCTGGTTTACAATTTTGCTTTCAGTTACCCACTGCTTCCTCAAAAATATCCGCCTTTTCAACTTAATATGTCGATTGACCTGAATGGAAAGGCAATTCCTGGGTTCGATCAGAATATCCTGTTTGTCTCGCCGGGATTACAACTGATCACAGGCAAGCGGTTTCTTCTGGAAACCGGGATACAATTGCCTTTGACTCAGTCCGGCTATGGCGGTAATAAATTCAATTATACCTATACGTTAGGTACGCGAATGCTAATTTTTTAAAATTTAATTTTCTAACTATTTAAACGATAAAAAAATGAAACATATATCATTAGTAACATTTACCATGCTGCTTATTGGAATAAGCAGCATATCGCTAGCCCAAAGCGCTAATCAAAACGACCAGACCCAACAGGTCCAGATTAGGGTGGACGGTTTATCCTGCCCATTTTGTGCTTATGGACTGGAAAAGAAATTGCAGGACATTGATGGGGTAAGTGAAATAAAGATTGACATAAACCAGGGGCTGGCCACTTTGCGTGTCAGTGAGGACAAAACTGTTTCCGAAGAGGAAATCCGAAAAGTCGTGAAACAAGCAGGATTCACTCCCAAAGAGATTGTTTATGCTAATTTACCTTCTAAAAAGGAAGAGGAAAATGAAGATCGTTAAAAGAAAGGCCATCAAATATTCTTTTGGTGGCCTTTTTCTGTCCGTTATTTTGATAGGTTGTAATACCTCCTCTGAATGGACATTTGAAAGAGAGGTTTCCTTAAATGATATAACTCCCATCGGAATCATTTATGACAATGAAAGCTTATGGCTCTCAGATGCAAAAAACGACCGCATAGTCCAAATCAATTTAAATGGTGAAATACTGAATGAGTATGAAGGGTTTCAAAGGCCGATGCATATTTCAAAAACCGGTCCCTCCATTTATGTAGCAGAGTACTTGACCGATGCCATCAAGGTCATTGATAATAACAAAGTCAGCATTGTAGAACTTTCCGAGACCCTAGATGCGCCCGGTGGAGTCGATGTTAAAGACGACCTTATCGCGGTAGCTGATTTTTATAACCATCGGGTAATTTTGCAGGAAGGCTCAAACACCACCATAATCGGTGAGGAGGGGCATGAAGACGGTCAATTGTACTATCCCACAGATGTTCAGCTATACGATGATAAGATATTTGTTGCTGATGCTTACAATTATCGAGTCCAGGTTTTTGATAAAACAGGTAATAGTTTAAAGATCATCGGCTGGCAGGAAAATATCGATGTAGCCACCGGCATTACCGTGAATAATGACCAGGTATTTATTACCGATTTTGAAGGTAGCAGGATATTGATCTATGATCTTGAGGGAAATCTCCTCCAGATATTGACCGACCATTTTAATAAGCCGACAGATATTTTCGTATTTGAAGGTACCATGTACGTAGCGAATTATAAAGGACAATCGGTATCTGTTTTTACACAAGATTAGCTTTTGAAAATCTGCCCTGTGAATTCCTAAAGATGCTTTGAGAAAGCAAAAATAAGAATGTAACCAGCAATCATAATTGCTACTTCATCTCAGACAGAAATCGTTAATCTTCTTTAATCAAGTTCGGCAAAGAATTCCACCACTTGTGCTCTAATAGGGGGTAACTTAGAGAGAGGTCAATTACACCGGCACCGTGATGTTGTCAAAATTACGGTGGGCTGGGCTGGGAAAGGCTTGTTTCATATGAACAGATTGCCAAAAAGTCTTTATGCAGATCGTCATACCGTGGTCAAAACCAAACGGGATTGTATATTTTTTTGAGGATCATATTCTGTATTATTTTTCCATCAGGCGTAAATAATAAGTATGAGTTTTTTCGCCACCACCATTATCCATTGTTTCTTAGCTGCTTGTCTTTGATTAAGCTGTTGATAGATTATTTTCATCAACTCATCGCTCCTGAAGGAACCAGGATATACAGAATCTGTTGAATGACGGAATGGTGCCGACCGGCCGCTTTTGGCCGAAAGCTGCCGTTCAGCACTTCTGATAATAGTCAGGTAGATACACCTTCATAGTATTTTTCGTACTTTGTATTCATGCCTACCCAATCCCGTCAACTAGCTGCCATTATGTTTACCGACATAGTCGGGTACACTGCGTTGATGAGTGAAGATGAACAGAAGGCATTTGAACTGTTAAAGAAGAATCGCCAGGTGAATTACCAGATCCGTCTGAGCAGATATTTCATTGTATTGAACAAGGGCATTCTCAAGGCTGCTGATCTGGAATCGAATATTCTCAGAATTTAACCGGACCGATTTATTGGGGCCAATTGTCCTGTTTATTTC
>CAZAWQ010000100.1:0-4068 GCA_964488585.1 uncultured Roseivirgaceae bacterium | reverse complement strand
CAGGTCCACCGGAAACCTCAACCTTCCAGACTCGCCTGGGAACTGACGCTTTCTGGCATAGGGCAAGTAAAATAAATCGAATGTCCCTTTACTGGATGGAATAGAGGCATGAAACATCGGTTGGCCCAATTTCTGCTCCCCATCAAAACTCTCAATTTGGTCTGTTTGGTTAATTATATCAACCAGATGAATGGACTCAGTGACGCCCCAATAAATTTTCTTGAACCCTACACTCCACTCCCACTTCTTTGCTACTTTTTGGTAATATAACTCGCGAATATCAAAATGCGTCCTTCTGCTATCATGCTGGTTCAACCTAAAAAACAAGGCAGCGTGGAAACTTTGCTGATCATCATTCCAAGTCAATGAGTACTCAGGCTGTAAAGCCAAGGACAGGAAATTCCGTTCCTGACCTGGATAAAGCCCCTCATTGAAAAAGTATCTGTTCTCAAATTGAACCTCCAGCTCGAATTCTTTTTCTAAATCAGCTTGCCCAACAAGATTCATGCTTTGGAGTGCAAATACGGAAACCATCCACAAGAATGGCCCTTGATAATAAGGTATCACTACTAACTTCCAGCTCTACGAAGGCTGTTTTGTGAAAAGTCCGCCTCTGATAGCCCTGTCTTGAAGGTATAATGCTTGAAGGTCAAGGTAGTTTGCTTCCCGGTTAGATGATTTACCATTAAAAACTGTCCCGCACGCCAATGCTTTTCCAGATACTGTTTATAGTTTGTATAGGTCAATGTCTTTAACAAGGCATTCTTTCGGTCATAGAACTCTATTTTTTCCAAACGGAAATCCTTGTCCAGGTTATACCACACCAACCTTCGGGTGTAGCCTGATTTCGGGTCCTTCGGGTCCTGTTCTACTACCGCACAATTAAATCCAAGAAATTGTTCGTTGCGCAAAAATTTATAGGAATACTTCTCCACCTCTTGGGATGACAGATCCTCATAGGCAAACTCACTGCCCATAAAAGGCCCGGATTTATTGTCTGAAGAAATTCTTTTAACTCGCTTTATCGCCGGTAGATACAGCCATTGATCATCAGGCCCCTCTTTATGGGTATAGGTCAAGGTAGCGGTTCCCTTAACATCTCTGGGGCTATTAAATACTATCAAGGACTTGTCTCCATCCATTACCATCTCCAGGGTACTGGTCTCCATCATTCTGGTGCTCTCCTGTCCTTGTTTGTTACGAAGGACCATCTCCAGCTGAACCTTTGAACTTTCAAATCCTAAATCTGCTTCATCCGCCTCTTTGGCAATGGCCAATCCATCTTGCAGGTTTTGAGAATAGCCTGAAGTAACCAGGAGTACTAACCCCATCAAGAAAACATACTTTATTGCTTTATTCATTTTGAAAATATTAAACTGGGTTTGAAATTAATTCATTATGCAAGGTGGCTTTAACCTCCTTTTTTTTCTCCATTAATAGCAGCATGGAAGGCAATAGAACGAAGTCGATTACCAGAGCTGCACTTATTATGATGGTGGTAATTCGCGCCATATCTGAGTTCATGCCAAAACTGGATTGTGCAAGAATCAGGAATCCGATCAACAATACGAAGGTGGTCACCACCAAAGCTTTTCCTACGGTAGAGAATGCATATTTGACGGCCTCTGGTGCTGAAGCATTTCTGGTACGTCGGGCCCTTAAATACTTGGACATAAAATGAACGGTATCATCCACAATGATTCCCAATGTCATTCCAAATACAATGGCCATTCCAACGTTAATTGTGCCACTGATCATGGCCCATACTCCAAATCCCACGGCAATGGGCGTAATATTTGGTATGAGGCTTAACATCCCCATACCAAAACTCCGAAGGGCAATCATCAACACTATGGAAATCAGGATCAAGGCCAATATTGTGCCCGAAATCATGCTTAACAACTGCCGCTTGGACAAATGAGAAAACATGAGCGTGGGGCTAATACCGGTGGCGTGCATATATTCTGGGGTATTGCTCCTGAGCCATTGCTCTGCTCTGCCGGTAAATGCAATCATGTCCTTAGAGTCTAGATTTTCAATGGTGGCGGTCAAACGAGTTTCTGACTTGTCTACGTTTATTTGATTATTTAAATCCAAGCCAAACGGCAGAGACATCTCATAAAGCAGTAGGTATTGAGCCGCTTCTTCACGATTTTGAGGAACTTTATAGTAGGATACGGTATCTCCATGCATCGATAAGTTCACCCGTCGAGAGATTTCGGTAAACGCATTCACGTGGATTACCTCCTTCTGAGATGCCAACCAGTGCTCGAAATTTTCCAGATGATTTAGGTATTCTGGATTGTTTATCCCTCCACTTTCTCCCGCACCTACTGAAAATTCTACATTGTAAATCCCAGTAAGATTCTTACTGATGAAATCAGTATCCGTTCTAAAAGAAATAGAGGAGTCAAAGTATTTAATAAATGCATCATTTAACTGATTATTAAAAGCCATCATCGTGAGTCCCATAATGGTAATCGAAGAGGCCCATAATAATTTTTTGGGATGTCTGATAATTATATTGGATAAGCTTTCAAAAAATCGCCCATTTTTGTTTGAGTGCTGATCTCTAACTTTGATCTTCATCGGCAGAATGGAAACCATTGCCGGCAAAGTAGTAACAGAGAAAATGAAGGCCGCTGCCATTCCCACCGAAGTAATGTTACCCAAGTCATGAAACGGAGGCACATCACTGCTATTCATACTTAGAAACCCGATGATGGTAGTAAAGCTGGTGATAAACACCGGCATAAAGTTGACCCTTAAACTTTCAATAATAGCCTCATTCTTATTTAACCCCGACCGGAGCCCCTGTACCATGGTGATCAAAATGTGAACACTATCGGCAACTGCAAGGGTCATGATTATTATTGGTGCTGCCCCTGAAGGCGGAGTCAATAAAATACCCATTAGTCCCGCAAACCCCAAACCGGTAAATATGGAAAATATAATTACCACCAATGCTGATATCGTGCCGGTTATGGTTCTGGTGGCTATCAGAATGGTTAAAATAATGGCCAAAAACATCAAAGGAATAAGCGTACTCGAATCCTTTTGAGAGGCTTCAAAAAAAGCCGCATTTAACATCACCAACCCAGACAGATAGGTTTTTAAGTTCGGATGCTGTTTTTCGAAATCTTCAGTAATTTGCCTGACGTACGCCACCACTTCAGGGCCCTCGAGAACCGATTCTCCGGGCAGCTTAACCGTTATATTAAGTGCTGTTACCGTACCCTGTTGGTTTATTAAACGATTGACCAGTAACGGGTCTCTTAGTGCCACTTTCTTTATATATTCCAGCTCTTGTGGTGTCTTTGAATATGCGTCTTCAACCAAATCATCCACGAAAAGATTATCACCTTCTGCCCGGGTATGCTGAAAATTGGTAATAGCATCAACCCTACTGGAATAAGGTGTTTGCCAGCTTAACTCAGTTAAATCCTCAATGGCTGATAGCGTTTCAATGGAAAACGTCTTTCCATCCCTGGGTTCAATTACGATCAACACATTGTCATCCTGTGTATATTTATTCTGCAACTCATCAAATGCCTTTAGTTGTGGGTTTTCTTTGCTGAAGAATGCTCGATAGTCTCCATCAAATCCAAGCTTTGGTAAACCTGTTCCAAACGCCACCACCAATAACAACGACAAACCCATTACCAGCCATCTATTGGATATGACCCATATCGCCCACCTGGCTCCGAATTGTTTGCTGTTCTCTGACAGTTTGTTCTTCAATATTTGCATAGTTTCATAATTAGATATTAGAAGTGCTGAATTATATAATTATTACGCAAACCATATATTTTAGTTTCAGAATATTTCAATTATTGAAACATTTTCTTCGAATCTTTTGTATTATATTTGAAAGGATGATAAACAATCAATTAGTTCGGCAACTATGAAAGTAAAGAAGGAGCATATTCTTCGACTGGGTCAGGCCTTTGAGCGGTTAATATTAAAGCTGGAAGAAGTAGACAATTTCTGTGTTCATTTGACCCGGGACATAAGTAAACATGAGCTGGCGCTTATAAGTTATATCGGCGAAGAAGGGGAAACAATAAT
>CAZAWQ010000099.1:0-9946 GCA_964488585.1 uncultured Roseivirgaceae bacterium | reverse complement strand
CAGATAAAATACCATAATGCGTATGCTCATGATAGGTCATTACATCAAAATAAACTGAACCGTTAATCTCATAGGCCAGACCGGCGTCCAGAATCCTTGCTTTCCTCTCCAGAAATGTTAAGCATTCAAAGCTAACTTAGTTGAACACTGTGATTAACTCTGACCAGCCCTATTGCTCCAACAATAGCATAAACTTCGTCACAATGGAATTTTCCAGATTCCATAATGTCAAGCGATTGCGATTCGTTTATTTGATTCTTCAGAGTCTACACCTCTAATGAATTGGATTAAACCTTTAAAATAGTTTTTGATCATCATACATAGCCAAATGGCTTCCATTCGGACAATGTAAATATTTGCCGTTTTGTACCTCCGTGGCGATCCACTCCATGTGTTTGGGATCCATTATGTCATAGGTGCCCCCTATCGTTAATGTGGGAATGCTAATTTTGGAAAGCTGAGCTTTGATGTCCCAATCTTTAATCTTTGATCGCCAACAACTCCAAGTTCACTAGGACCTCGCATAGTCACATACAACTGGTTTAGGATTGGTCAACATCAGTAGAAAACACCGTGGGGTTCGTGCAAAAACGGTAACCAACTGCTAGTGGCTCTACTGTGTTTGTTCCCTAATTGTTGTAGGTTATGGCCCCCATCAAGCCAGTAGTTTTTCAACCTCCTACTTAAGTATAGGCAGGTCTTTTATAACTATTCCCCAAATAATTTCTTCTGAAACAGTATCATACCCATGAATAATCCTGTTTCTAGTATCGATGATTCTTCGTGGGGTCCTAATGGATACTTGGGGATCAACTTTAACAATGCGATTATAATGCAATAAAACTAAATTAATAAATGCCATGTTAACGTCCACTTTGTGGCCCAATTGCAGACCTTGGCACCATACCATCCACGCTCCACGCCCCACGCTCTACGCTCCTAAGCCCTTTACCACATGCTCACCAAAAAACTCATAACGCATAATCCACCTTGAAGTAGATTCTTACCTAGCGTTCAGGACTTATAACTAAAAAAACTAACTTTGCAGCCATGCAGCAAAATCTCAAGTTGTATAATAGCATGTCTTCAAACAAAGAAAAGTTTGAACCGCTAAGCCCTCCGTATGTAGGTATGTATGTTTGTGGTCCCACTGTTTATAGTGATGTCCATATAGGCAATTTACGTTCGTTTTTGAGCTTTGATATTATTTATCGCTACCTGGAGTATATAGGGTACAAAGTACGATATGTACGAAATATCACCGATGTTGGGCATTTGGAAAACGATGCAGATGAAGGAGAAGACAAAATTGCAAAAAAAGCAAAGCTGGAAAATCTTGAGCCTATGGAAGTGGTCCATAAATATACTCAGGGGTTTCACAAAGTGGCTCAAATATTCAATCTAAAGGGCCCCAGCATTGAGCCCTCTGCCAGTGGACACATTATTGAACAAATTGATCTAATTGAGCGGATTCTGGACGCCGGTCTGGCCTATGAGATTAACGGTTCAGTTTATTTTGATGTAATGACCTATCATGAGCATACGCATTATGGTATTTTATCCGGAAGGGTGCTTGAAGACCTCATCAGCGGATCGCGGAAGTTGGATGGACAGGATGAGAAGCGAGGGCCTTTAGATTTTGCCTTGTGGAAAAAAGCTGCCCCTGCCCATATCATGAGATGGCCTTCGCCCTGGAGCGATGGTTTTCCGGGCTGGCACCTGGAGTGCTCAACCATGAGTACCAAATACCTTGGAAAACAATTCGATATACATGGTGGAGGATTGGACCTGAAGTTTCCCCACCACGAATGTGAAATTGCTCAATGTGTAGCGGGTTACGGCGTTTCACCAGCGAAATATTGGATGCATGCAAATATGCTCACCGTAAATGGTCAGAAAATGAGTAAGTCCCTGGGTAATTCTTTCTTACCACACCAGCTGTTCGACGGCGATCATGAACTGCTAGACAAAGCCTATAGCCCCATGACAGTACGGTTTTTCATGCTTCAGACCCACTATAGAAGCACACTGGATCTGTCCAACGAAGCTTTGACAGCCGCCTCGAAAGGGTATAAAAAACTAGCAAATGGGCTCCGGGTAGTAAGGCAAATTGCCTATCCCACAAATCAGCAGAGTGAAATTAATCTACAGGTTGATCAACAGATCAATCAACTATGTGATAACTGTTATCACGCGATGAATGATGATTTCAACACCGCCAAAACCATTGCGCACCTTTTCAATATCCTGAAGAAAATAAACTCCATGCATACTGGCAATCTAGATATCAGCCAAGTAACACCCCAGACATTTGACCGTATGAAGTCTACTTTTCAGCAATTCGCAAAGGAAGTACTGGGCTTGAAAGAAGAAAAGCCAAATGACCCGGAGCAATTTTTGGATATTGTACTAGCTAGTTACCAGGAAGCTAAAGCGGTGAAGAACTATGAAAAAGTTGATGCTATACGAGATCAACTAAAAAAACAAGGAATCGTACTAAAGGATATGAAAACAGGAGTCGATTGGGCTTATGAAGAGTAATTACGTATTTTTTCTATTGGTTTTTACCCTGTCTTATTCGTGTGACCAGTCTGGCAAATCCGAAGGTCCTAATACCACTCCCAAAGGTTCAATAGTAGACGCTCCAGCATTCAATGCGGATTCCGCTTATTCATTCATTAAGCAGCAAGTAGCTTTTGGACCCAGGATTCCTAATACCCCGGCCCATGATCAAGGCGCGGCCTACCTGTATGAGAAAATGTCCTCGTATACGGATCAGGTTACGGTTCAGGAGTTTGATGGTAAAAGTCAATCGGGAGAATTTTACAAGTTCAAGAATATTATCGCCAGCTTTAACCCGCAGGCTAAAAGGAGAATTTTATTAGGGGCGCATTGGGATACCAGATCTCAGGCCGATAAGTATACTGCTGACCCCAAAATGCAATTTGACGGAGCAAATGACGGAGCTAGTGGGGTAGGAGTTTTACTGGAGATCGCCCGATTGTTATCACAGGACTCATTAAACATTGGAGTTGACATGATTTTATTCGATGCCGAGGATCAAGGAGGCCTTGGGCTTGAATGGTGCCTGGGGTCGAAACACTGGAGCAACAACAAGCACCAATCCGGGTACTCTGCATATTTCGGGGTTTTATTGGATATGGTAGGAGCTATAAATGCCACTTTTCCCCATGAACATTATTCAAAACAGTTTGCACCTTCTATCATCAACAAGGTCTGGGAGGAGGGCCATAGAGCTGGATTCAGTAGTTATTTTGTATACGGAAGTGGAGGAGCTATTGAAGATGACCACTACTACGTAAATGTCAATGCAAAAATTCCAATGATCAATATTATTGATATGACCTCTGATGGGGCAGACAGAAATGACGCCTTCAAGTCATACCATCATCGGCCTTCCGACAACATGGACATCATTAGCAAAGAAACCCTAAACGCAGTAGGGACTACGGTAATAAATCTACTATACCGGGAGAATTCTTTAATTCTCTAAAAGGCTCAGTAAATACTCGCCGTAACCACTTTTCTTATAGGGTTGAGCAATCGCACTCAATTGCTCCTCATTGATATATCCCATGCGAAACGCCTCCTCTTCAATGCAGCCAATTTTGAGACCTTGCCGGTCCTCTATTACCTGAACAAATTGACTGGCCTGCATTAGTGATTGAATAGTCCCGGTATCCAGCCAGGCAGTCCCCCGGTCGAGAATTCCTACCTGAAGCTCATGCATGTCAAGATAATACTTATTGACATCTGTGATCTCATACTCACCACGGGCGCTTGGTTTTAGATTCCGGGCAATTTGTACTACCTGGTTATCATAAAAATACAACCCGGGAACAGCAAAATTTGACTTGGGGAATTCAGGTTTTTCCTCAATTGAGATGGCTGTGTTGTTGTCATCGAATGAAACTACCCCATAACGACTAGGATCGTTTACGTGATAGGCAAATACCATTCCACCATCAGGGTTACTGCTCTGTTGCAATAACTGTCTCAGTCCGGTCCCATAGAAAATATTATCACCCAGGATCAGCGCTACTTTTTCATTTCCAATAAAATCTGCGCCAATAACAAAGGCCTGAGCTAATCCTTCAGGTTTGATTTGTTCTGCATAGTGAAAATCACAGCCCAAGCGTTTGCCATTCCCTAACAAATTTTGAAATAGCGGTAAATCATGGGGAGTTGAAATTATGAGAATCTCCCTGATGCCCGCCATTAATAAAATGGACAAAGGGTAGTATATCATGGGCTTGTCGTAAGCAGGCACTAGTTGCTTGCTAACGGCCATTGTTAGAGGATATAATCTAGTGCCTGATCCTCCTGCCAAAATGATGCCTTTCATTGAGTCGGGTTTATCGGTTGAAATATTGTTCTTGATAATAATTTTGGTATTGTCCGGAAGTCACTTGTTCCAACCAATTCTCATTTTCCAAATACCAATCTACTGTTTTTTTCAAGCCCTCTTCCAAATCTAAAGAGGGTTGCCAGCCTAGCTCATTTTGAATTTTACTGGCATCTATGGCATAGCGTAAATCATGTCCTGGCCTGTCCTTAACAAATTCAATGAGATTTTCCGAATTGGATCTTCCGAGTTTTTGATCCATAATTCGACACAATAAACGAACCAAGTCAATATTCTTCCATTGATTGTCCCCTCCGATGTTGTAGGTTTCGCCTAGCCTTCCCTTATGGAATAGAACATCAATAGCAGCAGCATGGTCTTCCACATAAAGCCAGTCCCTAATATTTTCCCCATTACCGTAAATCGGCAAGGGCTTCTGGTTATTTATATTATTGATGCACAGGGGTATCAATTTCTCTGGGAACTGGCATGGACCGTAATTATTTGAGCAGTTAGAGATAATTACCGGCAGCTTATAGGTGTTCATATAGGTCCTGACAAAGTGATCAGAAGATGCTTTGGAGGCTGAATATGGCGATTTGGGATCGTAAGGGGTAGATTCTGTAAACAGATGTGGTGCGCTGATTGAACCATAAACCTCATCCGTTGAAATATGATAAAAGAGACAATCTGTGGCGGAGTGCCAATGGTGTGCAGCCGCATTTAATAGATTTACGGTTCCCATTACATTGGTTTGTATAAATGAAAGTGGGTCTGCAATGGACCGGTCAACATGAGATTCTGCAGCCAGATGGATAACTCCATTAATGGAATTATCTTGAAAAAGGTTATGAAGCAATTCCGAATCCTCAATATCCCCTTTGACAAACCGGTAGTTATCTTTTTGTTCTACATCTTTAAGGTTTTCCAGGTTCCCAGCATAGGTAAGCTTGTCAAGATTAATAATTCTGTATTGAGGATAATTCAAAACAAATTTCCTAACCACATGGGACCCTATAAATCCCGCACCACCGGTGATTAAAATATTTTTCTCCAACACTATTTTGTTTTGGATAATGTTTGTTGCCATTTCCAGGTGTCGACCAATGCTTGTTTCATAGTTCTCGTGGCTTTCCAATTAAGTACTTCTTCCGCCTTATTCACACTTGCAAAAATTTGCTCAATGTCTCCCTCACGCCTGGGGCCCACACGATAGTTTAATCGAACACCAGCCACCACCTCGAAGGTCTTAATCACTTCCATTACACTGGTGCCTTTGCCGGTTCCAAGGTTGAAGACCTCATAATAGCTGCTATTGGACTGTTTTTCCAGATAGGCTAACGACCGAACGTGAGCATCTGACAGATCCATCACATGAATATAGTCACGGATGCATGTGCCGTCGGGTGTATTGTAGTCGTCACCAAATACTGTTAGCGCCTCTCGAATTCCAGCTGCTGTTTGAGCAACGAAAGGTACCAGGTTATTCGGGGTCCCAAGGGGAAGTTCTCCGATTTTAGCAGATGGGTGTGCACCAATAGGATTAAAGTATCTCAAGGAAACAGCTTTAAGGTCAGCTGTACTGCTGACAACATCCAGAATGATATCCTCACATATTTTTTTAGTGTTGCCGTAAGGTGAGGCTGCAGATTTTCGTTCTGTACTTTCAGTTACCGGCAATTCATCCGGTTGGCCGTATACCGTGCAGGATGATGAAAATACCAGATTGGACACTTTGAATTGCTCCATGGCTTTAAGCAATACTATTAGTGAATCGAGATTATTTCCGTAGTATAAAAGAGGTTGTTCCACTGATTCACCTACTGCTTTACTGGCGGCAAAGTGAATGACGCCTTCGAATTGATGTTTATCAAAAATAGAGCTTAGCATATCCCAATCCCTGCAATCACCTCGGTAAATGATTATGGATTTCTGAAGAATATCCTGAATACCTTCTATGACCTCTGGAGTGGAGTTGCTAAAATCATCCAAAATGATTGGTTGGTAGCCTGCATTGACCAGGGAGATCACCGTATGTGATCCAATGTAACCAGCACCGCCAGTAACCAGTACTTGTTTGGAGTTTGACATGGGCCAAAGTTAGCTAATAGTTATAAGTTATGAATGATGAGTGATAAGTTTTGCGAGTTGCGTGTTACAGTTTACGAGTCCCTTCATTGAGCATGCTAATCTGAGATCTGAGATTTGAGATCAGGTGTTGGTTCATTCGGATTGAAATGTATAATTTTACCATGGACCAATTATTTCCGATAAACCAACAGTGATGGAATTCTCCCTCAACGAAAATCAATTAATGATTACGGACATGATCCAGGATTTTGCTACCAAGGAGATTGTACCATATCAAAAGGAGTGGGATGAGTCCCAGGAGTTTCCAGTACCATTATTTAAAAAATTAGGAGCACTGGGATTAATGGGTGTGTTGGTCCCTGATATGTACCAGGGATCAGGTTTCGGATATATTGAATATGTGACCGTAATATCTGAGATCTCTAGGTTCGATGGCTCTATAGGATTGTCAGTTGCTGCCCATAATTCCCTTTGTACCGGCCACATACTACAATTTGGCAATGAACAACAAAAGCAGCAATGGTTGCCAAAACTGGCTACAGGAGAATTTATTGGAGCATGGGGACTTACCGAGCCGAATACTGGTTCAGATGCAGCCAATATGAAGACTGTGGCTGAAAAAAAAGGCTCTGACTGGGTGATCAATGGCTCCAAGAATTTTATCACCCATGGAAATTCCGGTGATATCGCGGTGGTAATTGCACGTACCGGGAAAACTGGAGACAGCCATGGAATGACGGCATTTGTTGTGGAAAGGGGAACTTCAGGGTTTACAGGCGGACGTAAAGAGAACAAACTTGGGATGAGGGCCTCAGAAACCAGTGAAATGATATTTGACAATTGTATTCTGCCTGATACCAACCGGTTAGGTGAAGTAGGTGATGGATTTATTCAGTCACTAAAGGTACTTGACGGTGGGCGAATTTCAATTGCTGCCTTAAGCATTGGAATTGCCAAAGCGTCTCTTGAGGCATCAATTAAATACTCTAAGGAAAGACATCAGTTCAATCAGCCCATTGCCAATTTTCAAGGAATTTCCTTTAAACTAGCCCAAATGGCTACCGAATTGGAGGCAGCCAGTCTGTTGACGTATAGAGCAGCTGAATTGAAAGACAAAAACCAGAAGGTAAGTAAGGAGGCTGCAATGGCCAAGTACTACGCATCAGAAATAGCTGTGAAACTAGCAAATGAAGCGGTGCAGATCTTTGGAGGCTATGGCTACACTAAAGATTACCCCGTAGAGAAATACTACAGGGATGCCAAGCTTTGTACAATTGGGGAGGGCACTTCAGAGATCCAAAAAATTGTAATAGCACGTTATATTCTGGAATAAATTGAATTTGTTTATTTAGTGGTTTTGTTTAAATTTGCGTCCCGTTAAAGATAAGGAGTAGATGATAATAGTAAACGTTAAGGAAAACGAATCCATAGATAGGGCTTTAAAGCGATTTAAGAAAAAATTTGAGCGTACGGGGGTACTAAAAGAATTACGTAGCCGTACCCATTTTGTTAAGCCTTCAATAAAAAGAAGAACCGTAAAACTAAAAGCGGCTTATCGTCAAAAGATGTACGCCGAGGAGAATTATTAACTTTTTTTTCTATCGCATTATCATTAAGTTTATTTGAAGTAAGGATTCAAATCGAACTTAATGGTTTCTTCTTTTTTAAAATACCTGGAATTTGAGAAGCGATGTAGCCAACATACCCTCAAATCTTACCGCAACGATCTTGACCAATTTGAAGCCTTTCTTCAAACCGAGCTTCTACCGGTATCGCTGGGAAAGGCGGAACATCAACACATCAGAGGTTGGTTGATTCAAATGGTGCAGTCGGGCCTATTGGCCGCCACCATAAATCGCAAGATCGCCACTTTGCGCTCCTATTATAAGTATTCCCTTCGCCACAACTTGATTCAACAAGATCCTTCTTCCAGGGTCAAAATGTTAAAATCGGGGAAATCCCTGCCGGTATTTGCCAAGGAATCGGAATTGACCAAAGTCTTGGACCAGATGATCTTCATGGAAGGATTCAAAGGTCATCGGGATCAATTGGTAATTGAGTTCCTTTATTCAACGGGTGCACGTTTATCGGAACTGGTTAATCTACTTGAGCGTGATATGGATATTGACCAGGCTCAAGTGAAAGTGTTGGGCAAACGAAATAAACAACGGATCATTCCAGTACCCAAACCTTTGATACCAATAATCTCAAACTATCAAATATTAAAGAAGAAGGAATTTCCAGGTAACTACTCACCCTATTTAATCGTTAGTAATAGTGGTAGGCAGAGTTACCCGATGCTTATTTACAGGATCGTGAACAAAGCCTTAAAATCCTTGGGTTCACTGGAAAAACAAAGTCCACATATCTTGCGTCATACTTTTGCTACTCACCTTTTGAACAAGGGAGCAGAATTGAATGCAGTTAAGGAGTTACTGGGGCACAGTAGTCTGGCAGCAACCCAGATTTATACCCATAATACTATTGAAAGACTGAAAGAAGTATTCAATCAGTCTCATCCAAAAGCTTGATAAAATAAAACTAAGTTACTATGATTCTACGTATGCACTCCGTTCATATTGATGCCGACCAAAAATTGTTGGACTATGTTCAAAAAAAGGTCGACAAAATGGAAACTTTTCATGACCGAATTATTGATGGAGAAGTTACCATGCGGCTTGAAAAAAGTCAGCTAAATAAAAAAGAAGTGTTCGGAAATAAAACCGTAGAATTGAAGATCAATATCCCACGTCGGCAACTGTTTGTAAAAGACTCCTCAAATACATTTGAAACTGCTATTGATGTGGCTTTAGATAGAATGTCAAGAAAACTCAAAAGACAAAAGGAAAAAAGACAAACCAGAAAGGTTAATATCAACGCAAAATAGCTTACAAGCTAAATGCCGTTTTTACCTGTTCGATATGATCCAGCTTTTCCCAGGTAAAACACTCAACTTCTTTGTGGGTGGTTCTCCTAACAATTTCTTCTCCTGACTCCACATTTCGAACCTCCAAATATTGAAGTGATACAGATTTAAAAAAAGGCTTACGGCCCATATGGCCATAGGCAGCGGTTTCAAAGAAAATTGGGTTATTCAATCCGAACCTTTCTATGATATTTTTTGGTCTCATGTCGAATATTTTTAAGATCTTCTCTCCTATCTCAGAGTCACTTATGTCCAATTGACTGGTTTGAAAAGTATTTACGGTCAAGGATACCGGTTCTGCAACGCCAATGGCATAAGCAACCTGAACCAATATTTCCTCAGCGACTCCGGCAGCCACCAGGTTCTTAGCGATATGGCGACAAGCATATGCGGCACTGCGGTCAACTTTGGTAGCATCTTTACCAGAGAATGCACCGCCTCCGTGGGCACCTTTACCTCCGTAGGTATCGACAATTATTTTACGCCCTGTTAGGCCTGCATCACCGTGTGGGCCACCAATAATAAATTTACCAGTTGGATTGCTATGATAGACAGTATCTTTC
>CAZAWQ010000098.1:0-1782 GCA_964488585.1 uncultured Roseivirgaceae bacterium | reverse complement strand
AACGTGACCAGTGATGTTGAGAAAGACCTGCTTCTTTATCAGCCCACTTTTGCTTTTTAGATGCGTCCCAGCCATGCAAGGGGAGGCCTGTTTTTTCGTCGTAAAGGTGCTCTTCAATGAGTTCAAATTGCAAAAATACGTCGTCTAGCTCTTTCATATCGCCGTACTTAACAATGTATTCAGCGTAGAAGGGAGCCCCCATGTATAGACCATCAAGCCACATTTGGTCTGGATAGCGTTTCTTATGCCAAAAGCCACCTTGCTCGGTACGTGGGTGAGTAGTAAGCTGCGTTCTAAGTAGGTCAGCGGCTTAATTAGATGGTCCGCCTCACCTCTAAGCTAAACTTAGAGTTAGGCAAATAAAGAGGCGAACCATCATGTCTACTATTAAAGTTCTTGGAATCGATTTAGGCAAATCATCTTTTCATGTGATAGGCCGGGATTATTCAGATAACCAAATCATTCGCAAAAAATTTTCCCGTTCGGCACTCATTCATTTTCTTCATCAGTTAACGCCATGCACGATTGCATTCGAGGCTTGTGGCGGTGCACACTGGCTTGGCAGGCAGTGTGAGTCGATAGGGCATACAGTCAGGCTTATTCCTCCGCAATATGTAAAGCCCTTCGTTAAAAGCAACAAGAATGATTTCATAGATGCAGAAGCTATATGCGAAGCGTCGACAAGACCCAATATGCGCTTCGTCAGCGTAAAGTCAGAAGAAGCCCAAGTTATTTCCGCTATTCATAAAGCTAGGCACGGTTACATTAAAGACCGAACAGCATGTATGTCCCGCATAGGCGCTTTACTTCTGGAGTTTGGTGTTGCGCTGCCTACAGGCCATAGCGTGATGAAGCAACTGTTTAACTGGCTTGCTCAGCAAAAACAGAAAATACCAGGGTTACTTATGCAAGAGCTGATGGAGCTTCACGAGTACTATCTGTTTCTCAATGAAAACATCGATAGACAGGATAAAAAGTTGAAGCAATTGGTTGAAACAAACCCGATAGGCCAGCTTCTTAAAACGATTCCGGGGATTGGAGACATGACTGCAAGTCTTTGTATTGCCAACATCAGTAGCGCCACTGACTTTAAGAGTGGTAGAAACATGGCGGCATGGCTGGGACTGGTTCCTGCTCAGCATTCAACTGGCGGTAAACCCAAATTACTGGGGATAAGCAAGCGGGGTAACAAAGAACTCCGCACCTTGTTTATCCATGCCGCAAGGGCGGTTATGTCCAGACCGGATAAGACCGGAAAGATTTATGGCGAGTGGCTGATAAATTTACGCGCCACTAAGCCATTTAATGTGGTAACCGTCGCATTGGCTAATAAGCTTGCCCGAATCGCATGGGCGGTTATGAAGACGAAACAGGCGTTTAACAACAACGCATTAGCACCGAGTTTGCAATGATAAATATGATGACGAAAACGGTAGAACCACTGGATTAGAACCTGACACAAAAAACAGCTCTTAGAAGCTTTCGGTTTTTTTGAGGATAATCCAGCGCGGATCTCATCGTGGAGCGGGTTGCGAAAGCACCTAATCAGACTCCGAATACATTAGCGCATAACCAACCCCGTTATCGACATTTATTGTTGCAATAACGAGGCGGACCATACATTTTTATGTTTGAATACGTATGCATGTTTTTTAACATCCAGTTAACGCGTATCCTGTTGGCATAATTTACGTTTATCACAATGATTACCATGCCAAATTTCCAATTTCGTTTTTGTCTTAAACCCTTGTCAATTGCTATGCTGTCAATTGGAATAACAGC
>CAZAWQ010000097.1:0-3315 GCA_964488585.1 uncultured Roseivirgaceae bacterium | reverse complement strand
AATTAATACCATTGAATCTCATACTTTCAATAACCTTTTCCAGTACTACGCTGGGTTGCGCACCCCTTGTTCCGGTATTGAAATAAGCTTCATCCATGGGCATGGGAAATTGTTGTTTTACTCCCTTCCAAAATTCTGTTTCCGGCAAAGTATGAAGGCTTTGTATTTCTGGCGCCTGAGCTACAGATAGACCCAGGACGGGCAAGGCAGCTGCAGTGGTACCGGTTTTTAGTAGAAATGATCTTCGATCCATTAGTTAGTATTAAGAGTTCTTATAAAACGGAATTTAATCAGGTTTTCTCAGTTTTCTCTATACATTTTCTTACTATTTTAGAGTGCTAACGAAGAATGACTAGAAAATGAAAAATGTCGCCATTATATTGATTTCCCTTTCTCTGGTAAGCTGCCATAACATTCAGGAAAAAACGGAAGCAGGATTTTTTGAAGGGCAGGAACCGCAATGGATGGAAGACGGAAGGGCACTGCCTGCCACCGACTCTCTGTTTTATCTCAACTATCCGGCTCCGCTCTTTCGGAAAGAGTTCAAAGTTAATAATACTGTTCAGAATGCTAAGCTATATATCACAGCAGCAGGTTATTACCATGCTTCGATCAATGGCAGTCGCATTGGAAAAAATGTACTGGATCCTGCCTGGACCGACTATAGTAAAAGAATATACTATGCAGAATATGACGTAACCTCGCTAATTAATGATGGCACCAATTGTTTGGGCGTATCCTTGGGTAATGGTTTTTACAATCCACTCCCGCTTAGAAAGTGGGGCCGCAGGAATTTAAGAACAGACACCAAGGTTGGAAAACCGACCTTTTTGGCCAAACTTCACCTTGACTACAAGAATGGAAAATCAGAGGAAATAATTTCTGATACCACCTGGAAATATGCCTATGGGCCAATCATAAAAAATAGCGTTTACCTGGGGGTAGCTTACGATGCGCGCCAGGAGATAAAAGGATGGGACCATCCTGACTATGATGATCAATTGTGGAAGCCTGCGAAATCAGGGAATGGCCCTGGCGGGAAACTGCAAAAATCCTTTTCTCCACCGGTCCAGATAACCCGGGAAATCACCCCCGTAGAAATATTCTCCCCTGAAGAGGGATTTTGGATAGTTGATATGGGCGTTAATTTTACCGGGACCTATAAAATAAAATTATCTGGCAATACCGGCGATACCCTGACTTTTAGGTTTGGTGAACGGATATATGAGGATGGAACACTAAATCCCATGACCACTGTCATCGGTCAGATTAAAAGCAAAGGAATAGGGGGGCCTGGGGCGCCCGACATTGCATGGCAGACTGATAGTTACATCATTGGTGATAACGGGGAGACCTGGTATAGCCCGGACTTTACCTATCATACCTACAGATATATGGAAATAGCTGGTCTGGCCAAAAAACCGCAACTATCAGATATAAAGGGACTGTTTATTCATTCAAATGTGGCAGATAATAACAGCTTTTCCTCTTCTTCCGAATTGTTGAATTCCATACAAAAAATCACAGAAAGGACATTCCTGGCAAATCTTGTCAGCGTTCAGTCAGATTGTCCAGCCAGGGAAAAATTCGGCTATGGAGGAGATATAAATGCTACCAGCGAATCTTTTATCTACAATTTTGATATGCAGGCTTTTTACCGTAAAACCATTTACGACTGGTTAGATGCTATGAACGATACCTCATTCGTAGATACGGCTCCTTTTGTAGGAGTAAAATATTGTGGCATCAGCTGGGAGTCAGCTTATCTCACCACCCAGTATTATCTCTATCTCTATTATGGCGATGTAGGGATCGTCAAAGAATTGTATGAATTGAACAACCGATGGATGGATAAAGTGGCCAGGATTCATCCGGAGGGAATTGTGGATAATGGACTCAGTGACCATGAGTCCCTTGAGCCAGTTCCGGTGCAGTTAACAGGTACGTCTCACTATCTGCAATGTGCCCGTATTATGGAGACATTCGCCGCTGTGATGGGGGACAGGGAAAATAGAGTGAAATATGAAAAGTTAGCTGAGAAACTTAAAAATTGGTTAAAAGTTGAATTCTGGGACCAACCTGTAACAGAAAAAATCAATCGGCAGACGCTGTTTTCCACTTTGCTCTATCACGGAATTGTACCTGATGACCAGATTGAAGCTGCAAAAGATTCGTTACTTCAGGCAGTTGGAAACGGCCCGTCCGGGCATTTTAATACCGGGATTTTTGGTACCAAGTACGTCCTGGAAACCCTTTCAAAATATGTCTCTCCGGAAACTGTTTTTGAAATTGTAAATAGTACCGAATACCCGGGATGGGGTCATATGATCGACCGTGGGGCCACCACCATTTGGGAAACCTGGAAGGAAAGTGATGACATCTATTCTAATAATCATCCTATGTTTGGAACGATCACGGAGTGGTACTATCGATGGTTGGGTGGAATTCGTCCTGACCCTGAAAACCCGGGATTCAAAGAATTCATTTTGGCACCTTCTATCCCAAAAGGACTTGATTATGTCAATTGCAGCTATCAATCACCCGCTGGAGTAATTACCTCAAATTGGAGAAAAGATGTAGATAAGAGCTGGCGATTCGAGTTCTCAATTCCTGAAGGCTCTGTCGCCAATGTTATTTTACCAATCTCTGAAAATGGTAAAATTGAAATTACTAAGGGAAATGAGCAGCTGAAAGAACAAAATGAAGGATTGGTAAATGGAAAATTCAGGCTGGGAGAGGGCGAATACGTTATTACGGCTTACCCTGTTGATTAAAGGTTGGCAAAGAGAAGATTATTAGAATGAACAATCATGAATATTTAATTGGCTTTAATGGTCGTCTGTGTTTAGCAGACTTCACTCACCAGCACAATGCTGTTAATGAACATTTTGCCTCTTTATTTTGTTGAAATTTATAGGATATAAAAAAGGAGGAAAGTATGAAAAGTGTATTGGGATTAATCTTTATGGTATTTTTACTATTAGGTTGTACATCATCTGGCAGGTTGTCAAGAGCACCCGCTGAAAATATAATTGACTTATCGCAAAATGAAGAAGAGTATGAATTAATCGTATTTGACCCTGGGTTTGAAACCTGGTTTGCTACTACTTGGAATTTGGGAAAAGATCGTAGTGTTGATTACTATTCACATTGGAACTATCGATATGTATCTGAATGGAATTACAAAGTTACGCGTCCACATACATCTCAATTCTTCGATACCATGATTCAATATGATCCAACCATCGATTATGGAATTGAGATAGAGCGTAAATTATACTACTACTTCAGGTGGGTTGATACCAAGTTGGGTAT
>CAZAWQ010000096.1:0-9870 GCA_964488585.1 uncultured Roseivirgaceae bacterium | reverse complement strand
CGGTAACGGTAACAGAACCTGAGGAAATTGATGAAACACCCGAGCTATATCCCGTAGAGGATATTCCACCTACCATGGAAGAGACCTCATTTGAGGTTTTTGAAACCACTGCTGAAACTCAGCCTGCTAAGGGTCGTCAGGCTTTAGCTGATTTCAGTGCGTATAAAATTACTAAAAAGCAGCATAGCTCCAAAGCAGCCCGAGAGGTATTCAAGATGCTCAGGAGTAAGAACGGGTTAAAAAAAGCGATTATCTTGAAGGAGATCCTGGATAGACCCTATCGTTAGCTATAAGTTTTGAATTATGGGTTATGCAGATATGATACATGAGCTTAACCACCCGCCGCAAAAATATTTGGGAAAACATCATAACGTAATAAAGTGGGTTGTTGCGAATATGCTTTAAATGCTTTAAACCCACATTCTGTTAATTCTGTTAAAAGTGTTAACGTCTCAACAAAACTTTTATATTGGCTGATGAGATGTTTCAAAAAAATGCTTGACACCGAATTAGGTATTTTATTTAATTGACGGGATAGATTGACTACTCCCTAAGCGTCAATTGCCTTGATATAGTGGTTGGTAAAAGGAGGGCTCAAGTCCCCCTTTTTTTTATGCTCTGGGTAATGTAATCAGTAAGTGAAATTATTATTAACCTATCTGGCTTATACTGGGCAAAATATTTGATTATGGGATACAAATCTAGACATTAAAAAGTATTTTACTAGGCTAATTCATTTTTTCTAGACGTATTGGCAGGCTAAGATTTAAGTTGCTTTTTATACTTATGATCAGTGTATTCTGTGAATAACCATAAACCCTTTCACCGCTGGTTACCTTTTTAAATAGTACTATTAGGAGAATATATGTAATTATATTTTGTTGATTCGGGACTTTCACCTGAAAAATCAATTGATTTCTACAATTGGAGAATATGTCCGTGGTCCGTGGATGCCTATAAGTATCGATATATCATATTAAATCTCTTGTGTACTTTTTGCTTCCCTTTTCGCAAATATAGTAACCATAATATCACAAAATTTGATTCTTGTTTTGGAGTATTCACTTCAAAAGGGGTCAATAACGTACCGTTTGCAGATGAAAATGAGAATTTTACTATTCTTTTCTTGTATAGGTGTTTTAGCCTTTTCAGGTTCGCTTTCAGCTCAAAATTGTGTGATTATTTCCAAGGGTAACTTCATAGACCCGGCAACTCTGTGCGCTCCTGTAGACGTGGAGTGGGATGTGTTGTATACCGGTGTAAATAACGGAGGCGGCCCGGTAGAGATTTTCATAGATTGGGACGATGGTAACACCGACCTGGTGCCTGGTGTGCTGACAAATGCAGCCACCAGGGAATGGTCTGTTACTGACGTACCCCACACCTATCCTCAGGGAGGGAATCAATGTACCTATAACCCGCAGGCTTTTTTGGTGGTGAATGGTGTTATTTGTAGTAGTACCGGCCAGGAACAGATTGTAACTGTATGGGATACCGACGATGAGAATGGCGGAGATATTCGTATTGATCCGGTAGAGTACCGGGTTTGTGTTGGTCATGCCGCTTCAGTTAGCTTTGACGATAACAGTAATTTCAACTGTGTACCTCCGAATGAAAATGACAACCCAAATATAGAGAACCGATGGATACAATGGGTATACGGAACCGGAAATCCAGCGAATCGAATTGGTGGAATACAAGTAGGTGGAAGCAGCCCCGGATATCCGGATTTTGGTGCAGTAGATTACATGCCTGCGCCTGTATTAGGCCCTTGGTCAACCAGTAGCGTGGTCACAGTTCCAGGAACTACGACGGTGGCTGATATCGGCAGGCAATTTGAAATAACTTTAAACAATTGGAACCAGTGTAACCCCTATCCTGATTCACTGCCAGTATTTGAAACGGCAAGAATCGTTTTGGTAGCTGCACCTATTCCGGATTTCAGAACACGTAAAAACAACTCATCCGGTATCGTAACCGATAAGTTCTGTGCGGGGGAAAGAGTATATTTTGAAAATCGTACTACCTGGCCCTCCAACGCCAGCTCCGGCTATAGTTGGACATTTTACGATGGGCCCACCACTGCATCGCCGGTACACAGTACCAGTAGCAGAACCAACCCCAGGAAAAGATTTAACAATCCAGGGATTAAGTTAATTGAATTGGTGGCCTCTGATGGAAATGTAGCAGGTAACTGTAATGAAGTGATCCAAAAAACCATTGAGATCATCGCGGCACCGGTAGCTGAGATCCAAATCAATAGTGAGCCTATAAGTGTTGATACAGTATTCTTTTGTGAAGACCAATTTGGTACCAACCTGGTTACGTTTACTGACCAGTCCGCGGCTGCAACTCCAAACACCGCTCATGTATTCGAGTTTTTTGATGAAAATTTCAACCTGGTATTAAAAGATTCTGTCATAGGTACGCCATCGGGTCCATTTACCCGACCCTATACCGCTCCGGGTGTATATCATAGCGTACTTACTTTAACCGATAAAGATACGGATTGTCAGTCTTCTGATACCGCGGTAGTAATTATTACTGCCTTACCACGGGCCAGTTTTGTGCCTAACGGATCCGGTGTGCTTTGCGCATCAGATTCCGTTTTTTTTGATGATGTAAGTGCCAACTTTACTACTGTTCCCAGTGGATTTGTGGCAGATACTATTTCCACCTGGCGCTGGTGGTTCGACTATGATTTTAACCCGTTGAGCCCTCCGGATGTAGTAATTAGTAGCGGCAACAGTGGTGACATCTCCTATATATTTCCAACCCCAAAAGATTTTATAGTGAGGTTGGAAGTAGAGTCGGCGAATGGCTGTACCGACGATACAGTAATGACTATTACCGTGAATCCCATACCGAATGCCTCCTTTACTGCAGCTCCAAAGGCTGGATGTTCACCATTGATCTCCTCGCTTATCAACACCAGCGCTCCTCAACTACCGGGAGTGGTTATAGATAAATATACCTGGACCATTTATGATGCTATTGGTTCAGTTGTCGATCAAATTGATCAACCAGTTGAAGATACCCTGGCTTATAGTTTCATTAATACCTCACCGGATTTTGATGCTAATTATACGGTAACACTTACCGCGGTTGATGCCAGCGGTTGTGAAACGATCACCGCGCCCGACTCTATTACAGTGTTCCCGAGTCCAATAATTAGTTTTACTTCGGATGACTATAACCCGTTCAATAATAACTGTGCCCCGGTTAGTGCAACCTTCGACGTAGACAGCATTTTTCACGCAACCAACAATGTAAATACATACTACTGGATAGTTGATGACGGTGCCGGTTTGGTTGATACCACAGCAATTTCCGGAAATATTGACTCCTTCTTGTACAACAACTTTGTCAATGTAGGTATTAATATCAAGATATATACGGTCACTTTAACAGCGGCCCTCAATACCGGTGGTTGCGTAGTTCCCTTTAGTCAACCTATAATTGTACATCCGGTCCCCGTTTCAGATTTCACCGCCATACCCATTGAGAATTGTGATTTTGTGCAGTTTGCCATTGAGACCACCCAGAAGGCAGGCATATTGATCTATGACTGGGATTTTTCAGCGGTACCATCAAATAACCCCTTGCTGGATGACAGTTTTGACCTGACTTTTCAAAGGCCAGAGCCGAATGAACCTGATTTGTTGGTGGACGTGAGTCTGGTATTAATCAATACTTCAAGTTGTATCAGTGATACTACCAGACAAACCCTGTTGGTTCCTAAAAAGCCGTTTGTGGACGTTCAATTGGATCTGGCCGGTAGTGACCAGGGTTGTGTACCTTATCTGGCAAATTTCAGCAACTCTACAGCTACTTATCCTGCTGGAACTACATTTGAATTGTGGGTGACATTTGGTTTGAATGACCCCGCCCAGGTTACACCTAATACAGGCAACCTGTTGAATAACTTCAGCTATGAATTCACTCAATTTGGCGACTATAAAGTAGAGTTGAGAGCTATTGAGCCCACTAATGGTTGTCCTTTTATTGATGAAGAATTTATTACCGTATATCCGGCACCTCCTGCAAGGTTCTTTACTCCATTGTCAGGGGATTGTGCACCGTTCGATGCTATTTTCTTTGACGACTCTAACGACACCACCATTGTAGCCCGTACCTGGAGAGTTACAGGCCCTGGAGTAAATGATGCGTTTGTCTATAATACCAAGCAGGACTTTAACTATACATTCGTCAATAATTCCGGGTCACCAATTGATTACCAGGCATCCTTTACTGTTGAGAATAGTTTTGGGTGTACGGATACCAAAATGGAAACCATAACGGCATTTCCGCAGTTACAACCTGCATTCATTGTTACTCCAAAAACTCAGATACTGCCGAGTTCGACAGTGTCTATTACTGATATATCGCCGGCAAACAACTGGAATTACCGATGGGATTTCGGTGACGGCAATTTCTCTACAGACCCTAATACCAATACTTATACTTATGCCACATTTGGTGTATATCCGATCACTCTTGAGGTCACCGATCCAAATACCAATTGTATTGGGATCTTTAGCGATACCATAGAGATCATCGCTATTCCGCCGGTGGTAGATTTTGCATATGATGTTCCCAGAGGTTGCGCTCCACTGACGGTAAACTTTACAAATTTATCCCAGTATGCCAGTCCCGGCACCTATCAATGGGACTTCGGAGACGGAATAGGAACTTCCAGACAGCAGAATCCAACTTATACCTACTATGATCCAGGAATTTACACTGTGTCGCTGTCTGCTAGTAATGAATTAGATTCTGTGGTAACAGAGCGTAAAGACTTTATAATAGAAGTTTATCCGGAAGCCATAGCGAATTTTGCTATCCGACCGGAAGTAGTGTACCTGCCGGGAGAGGAGATAAGAGCAGTAAATCGAAGCGAAGGTGGAGACTCTTATTGGTGGGACTTCGGCGACGGAAATAGTTCTACGGAGTTTGAACCAAGACACAGGTACGAACAAGCTGGGACTTATGACGTAACGCTCATTGTGACCAGTCAGTACGGCTGTAGTGATACACTCACTATAGAAAAGGCAGTATTCGCGGACGATGGAGGTAAATACCTAATACCCAATACTTTCACACCTAATGGTGATGGTAAGAACGATACCTTCCTGCCAGAGCTATTTGGGGTTACAAACTTCCATATGGAAATATACAACCGTTGGGGAGAACTACTTTTTATAACTGAGGACCAGAACATAGGATGGGATGGCATTTACAAAGGTCAACTGTCGTCACAAGATGTATATGTGTACAAAGTAAAAATGAAATTCTTAAGTGGGAATAGCATAGTACGTACCGGGGATATCACCTTACTCCGGTAATATGAAAGCTGATAATATGAAAAGATACTTTAACGTATTTATTTTTCTGATGATAATTGGATGGTCCGAAATTAGTGCACAGGACCCTCAATTCTCTCAGTACTATGCATCTCCCCTGTACTTGAATCCAGGATTCACCGGAACCACCAAACAACACAGATTTATAAGTAATTTCCGGACTCAGTGGCCTGCCATATCCAAAACCTATGTGACATATGCTGCTTCTTATGACCACTTCAAACCAAGTTTGAATAGTGGTTTTGGAGTATTGGCAAGTACAGATAAAGCAGGTTCGGGAGATCTTCGGTCCACCAATATTGGCATGTTATATTCGTATAAGGTTCAATTAGCAGAAAAATGGGTTGTAAGTCCCGGTGTTTATATCGGTTACGGAATAAGAGATCTAAACTTTAATAAACTGGTGTTTGGGGATCAGTTAGATATTACTGACAACCGGATCTTTGATGATACCATAGACCCAATTAGAAATGCCTTTAACAATATTAGCTACTTCGACTTTGGTTCGGGGATAGTCGTATATAATGAAAAATTCTGGGGAGGGTTTTCCATTTATCATATGAATGAGCCTAACCATTCTCTTTTGGATGAAGAAAGTGTTCTTCCCATGAAATACTCCCTGCATGCTGGGGTGAGAATTCCACTTTACAACGGTCCCTTGAAAAAGGACAAGGAGGCAAGTATTGCACCCAGTTTTATTTACAAGAAACAGGGAAATTTCGATCAACTGGATTTAGGGCTTCATTTTCGATATGATCCTATTATAGCTGGTTTTTGGTATCGTGGGATCCCCGTTCAGCAGAATATTGGGGACAATGTAAATCATGATGCTGTTACTTTCATGTTTGGCCTGCGCTACAAGCAGTTCGAGTTTGGCTATAGTTTTGATATGACCGTTTCAAAACTTGCTGCGAACACTGGTGGAGCCCACGAATTTGCCATTAACTATCAATGGGCTAACGTTGATGACGGTAAGCACCGAAAAGGCGAAAGGAGAAATTCATTCCTTGCCCAACCTTTTCCAACCGGGAATAATTCCACATAGAAGTGACCAGTTTTACAGGTTTCTTGTTGGCACCTTTTAATTAAATTATAATTTTGCTCCTAAGTAAGTAGTCTTAGGATGTAATGGATTTTACCAAGAACCTAAAGGAGCTAAATGTACTTGGCGTAGTACAGCGTGCAGCGCGAGAATTGAACTATCCGGTTTATCTGGTAGGGGGATATGTCCGTGATCTGTTACTTAGTAAACCCGGGAAAGATATTGACATACTATGTGTTGGAAGTGGCATAAAATTAGCCCAGAAAGTTTCATCCATGGTTTCCCAACACACCAGAGTAAGCATTTTTAAAAATTTCGGCACCGCTATGCTTACCTTGAATGGCTATGAACTGGAGTTCGTGGGGGCAAGGAAAGAGTCGTATCGTCGTCATTCCAGGAAACCCATAGTTGAGGATGGGTGCTTAGAAGATGACCTAAAGCGCCGTGACTTCACTATCAACACCCTGGCTATTAGTCTTAATGAAACTGACTTCGGGGAACTGCTAGACCCATTTGAAGGAATTCAAGATTTGGATCGAAAAATAATAAGAACACCACTAGATCCGGAGATTACTTTTTCAGACGATCCCTTAAGGATGATGCGCGCCATACGCTTTGCCGCACAATTAACTTTTGATATAGAAGCACAAACATTCGCTGCAATAGTAAACAATGTATCCAGGCTGGAAATTGTCAGTATGGAGCGCATCACAGAGGAGCTTAACAAAATAATACTCACTCCAAAGCCTTCTTACGGTTTTAAATTGTTATTTCATAGCGGTTTACTGCGGCAGTTCTTTCCGGCATTAGCACAGCTTCAAGGCGTGGAGAAACGTGATGACAAAACGCATAAGGATAATTTCTATCACACTTTGCAGGTGCTTGATAACATCTGTGAAAGCACCGATAATTTATGGTTACGTTGGGCTGCATTGTTACATGATATCGCTAAGCCAGCTACCATGCGATTTGATTCTAAAACCGGTTGGACTTTCCATGGACATGAAGATCGAGGTGCCCGAATGGTACCTAAAATATTCCGGCAGCTACGATTGCCCTTAAATGAAAAGATGAAGTATGTCCAGAAACTGGTCCGGCTGCACTTAAGACCGATTGCCTTAGTGAACACCAAGGTAACGGACTCCGCAATTCGTAGATTAATTTATGATGCCGGAAATGACCTGGAAGATCTCATGACTCTTTGTCGCGCGGACATCACCTCTAAAAATCATGAAAAGGTAAAAAAATACTTGCGAAATTTCGATAAGGTGGAAAAACGAGTTAAGGTAGTGGAGGCCAACGATCATGTGAGAAATTTTCAGCCTGTAATAACCGGAGCAACCATAATGAAGACCTTCAACATACCACCTTCAAAAGTCATTGGGGAACTGAAAGAAGCCCTAAAAGAGGCTGTCCTTGACGGAAAGGTCAGGAACGAATACCAATCAGCCCTTAAATTCATATTGGCAATTGGAAGAGAAAAAGGTCTGATCCCAGGTGATTCAGCAAAAAATGATAAGTAGACCTTAAGTCTTCCAGATACGGTGATTTCTTAATTAATACAGATGTAATAATTCCTTGCAATCTGGTCCGCAAACCGTCATCGAATCATCTATTTTTAATATTAAGCACCCTGATTAAGCGCGACAAGTGAATGAATTTGTAATGCTAAAAAATACCCTGTTAAACCCATTCTGGTGGCTTTTTTCAGAGCAAGGACATTTTAACACGCTCTGGATTTATCCAACGGAGACACTGTCATCAATTTGATGGGGTCTATGGGCAGGTTTTGACATGTAATAATTAGCAAATACTTACAGGATTCGGTGGATAAGATTGTAAAAATTGGAATTGTGTTTTTTTTATGGTGGGGGGTATTCCTGTGCTCAAATGCTCAACAAACGCCAATTTACAGTCAATTTTTTCTGAACCCCTATGTTTACAATCCAGCATTCGCGGGGCAAAATGACCGGTCGGTGGCCTTTCTTAGTTATCGTAAACAATGGATTGGTATTGATGGCGCTCCGGAAACCTCCACTCTAAGCTTTCATACGCCCGCCAAAAGAAACATTGCTCTTGGGGGATTGGTATACTATGACAAAAGAGGTTTACTTAAATCAACTACAATCTCCCTATCGTTTACTTACAAAGCATTTCTAAGCGAACAGCAATTTATTAGTTTCGGCTTGTCGGGAGGGGTTTCAATGAATAATATCCAACTGGACAATATTAACGATCCAGCCATTCTGAGTGACCCGGCTCTATTCGACCTGGTAGATAATAATTTAAGTCCTAATGCCAGTTTTGGATTAAGATACCATGTTAAAGGATTCAACCTGGGATTCAGTTTGCCTTCATTATTCAAAAGAGAGGTGGTGGGAGTTGAGCAGTTTACTACGGTGGAGTTAGATCCCATTAAGAATTATACCATGATGGGCAGCTATAAATTCCCATTAGGGAACGGTTCTTTGGAGCTGGAGCCTCATATATTGTATCGGGTAACTGAAACATTACCCAATCAATGGGAGGTCCTTACAGTACTACATTTAAGAGATCTGATCTGGATCGGAGGTAGCTACCGTCAGGAGTACGGTGCAACCGCACTGCTTGGGATGAACATAAAGGATATGTTTTCGGTTGGTTATGCCTATGAGTTTGCCAGTACTCTAGTTGATGGCCTGCCGGATGGAACACATGAAATTCAACTTAGAATAAATTTGGGCAAACCTAAGGAGTTCACTAAGCGGGTCAAGGTAGACGAGGCAGGAAATAGAGACGCCCGTTTTTATTCAGATGGTGGAATGAATTTGTTTATGGAAGCTTCGCCAACTACGCAAGATGATAACGATGCCCGGCTTGTGCCTACGGAGAATTATGACCTTGACACTTACTACCATGATGAGATGTCGCCAGGCCACTATGTTATCCTTAACAAGAAAGAATCATTCGAGGCAGCTTACCAGTATTGGGCCAACATTGTCAAAAGATATGGTCATAAGGCATCTTTTGGCTACAGTAGCAGAGATGACAGTTACTATGTTTTCCTATTTAACTCTGAGGATTACCTGCAAACCGAGATAGAGTTGGAGAAAACCAGGTTGTTGGAATTGTTTGAAGATGCTTATTCATTAGAAATTGATTGAATATGATGAAAGCGAATAATCTCTTTAAGTTCGTAGTAGGGGTTTGTAGTTTACTGCTGATCTCTACCGTGTCCAATGCTCAAACACCGGTAATTGATGCATTGAACAAATCGTTCGCACCGGTAGATGATACACTCACTATTAGGGGAAGTGGATTCGGTGCTGACGCGTCAATTATGCATGTCCAATTTGGAGCAGCTGCAGCAAATATAGTATCAATATCAAACACCCAACTAAGAGTGCTAGTACCTGGAGGCACTACTTTTAGTAGTGTTTCAGTAACAAATACCATAAACGGTAACACAGGTTACTCTTCCAGGTT
>CAZAWQ010000095.1:0-65310 GCA_964488585.1 uncultured Roseivirgaceae bacterium | reverse complement strand
TCCAAGGGTCTCAATACCCAATGATAATGGAGTCACATCCAGTAACAGCACGTCTTTTACCTCACCTGTCAATACCCCTCCTTGAATAGCAGCACCAATGGCTACCACTTCGTCAGCGTTAACCCCTTTCGAAGGAGTTTTACCAAAGAATTTCTCTACTTCTTCCTGTACTTTGGGGATTCTAGTGGATCCACCTACCAGAATTACTTCATCAATTTCAGCAGCAGAAATACCAGCGCCCTTCATGGCTAGTTTTACAGGATCCATAGCCCTTTTGAACAGTTTATCTGCAAGTTGTTCAAATTTTGCCCTGCTCAAGCTTTTCACCAGGTGCTTTGGAATACCGTCAACCGGCATGATGTAAGGCAGATTGATCTCTGCTTTGGTTGAACTGGAAAGCTCGATCTTGGCTTTTTCTGAGGCCTCTTTTAGGCGCTGTAGGGCCATAGGGTCCTTACGCAGATCAATTCCTTCATCTTTCTTAAACTCTGCAGCTAACCAATCCATGATTACAGCATCGAAATCATCGCCACCCAGATGCACATCTCCGTTGGTTGATTTGACTTCGAATACTCCGTCCCCCAATTCCAATATTGAGATGTCGAAAGTACCTCCACCAAGATCAAACACTGCGATCTTCATGTCCTTGTTCTTCTTGTCCAAACCATATGCCAATGCGGCTGCTGTCGGTTCGTTTATTATCCTTTTTACTTCCAATCCTGCAATTTGACCAGCTTCCTTGGTGGCTTGTCTCTCGGCATCATTGAAATATGCCGGCACCGTTATTACCGCGTCTTTTAACTCAATTCCAAGATAGTCCTCTGCAGTTGACTTCATTTTTTGTAAGATCATAGCAGAGATCTCTTGTGGGGTATAAAGTCGGTCTCCAATTTTGACCCTGACCGTGTCGTTATTTCCTTTCTCCAATTTGTAAGAAACATTTTTTCTCTCTTCTGCAACCTCAGAGAATTTTTTTCCCATAAATCTTTTAACTGAACTAATAGTATTGGTTGGATTGGTAATAGCCTGCCGCTTTGCAGGATCACCCACCTTGCGCTCTCCATTTCCGTCGTCAAGAAAAGCCACGATAGATGGTGTTGTTCTCCTGCCTTCGCTATTAGGTATTACCACAGGCTCGTTTCCCTCCATAACCGCTACACACGAGTTCGTGGTTCCTAAATCAATTCCTATAATTTTTCCCATGATATTTTTATTAAATATTATTTAGCCTAAGCTGAAACTATTTTTTTGTCATTAACCATACCAACAAGGGTTATGCCAACAGCTAATCGCGCAAATTTTTGTGCCAAATTGTCAGGGAACTACAACTGATTTCCTTACTGTGGTACTGCATTGACAGTTTTACATCCAGCCGAGTCATGTAAATGAAGTTAAAATCCCTAACTTTGCGGATCATTTTTAGCATATGAGTTTTAACCAAGAAATAGCGCGAAGAAGAACCTTTGGCATCATAAGTCACCCAGATGCCGGAAAGACCACATTAACGGAAAAGTTATTGCTTTTTGGTGGTGCCATAAAAAAGGCAGGCGCGGTAAAGAGCAACAAGATTGATCGTCATGTTACTTCCGATTTTATGGAAATAGAGAGACAAAGGGGTATTTCAGTAGCTACTTCTGTCATGGGATTTGAATATAAAAACGTAAAGGTTAACCTGCTTGACACCCCGGGACATCAGGATTTTGCAGAGGATACATACCGCACCCTAACTGCGGTAGACAGTGCTATAATGGTGATTGATTGTGTCAAAGGGGTAGAAACCCAGACTGAAAAACTAATGGAAGTTTGCCGAATGCGTCAAACACCGGTAATATCATTTATTAATAAATTGGATAGAGAAGGTCAGGACCCGTTCGATTTGTTGGATGAAATTGAGAAAAAACTGAATATAGCAGTTCGACCATTGAGTTGGCCAATTGGCATGGGTAAATCGTTCAAAGGTGTTTATGATCTTTATCAAAAGAAGCTATTGCTGTTTCAACCTAGTAAAACTGAGCTAACCGAAGATCTCCTGCAAATAGATGATTTGGAAGATCCCAGGTTGGACCAGGAGATTGGCCATTCAGATGCGGATATCTTGCGTGAAGAGGTAACACTGATTGAAGGGGTCTATCCTGAGTTCAAGGTGCGGGACTATCTGGAAGGGAGGATTGCTCCGGTATTTTTTGGTAGTGCAGTAAATAATTTTGGCGTTAGAGAACTACTGGATTGTTTTATTCAAATTGCCCCGCCTCCTCTGCCAAGAAATACTGAGACCCGGGAGGTACAGCCAGCAGAGTCAGAATATAGTGGGTTTGTTTTTAAGATTCATGCAAATATGGATCCCAAGCATCGAAATCGAATCGCTTTTGTGAGAGTTTGTTCCGGACGTTTTCAAAGAGGAAATAACTATCACCACGTGCGTCTGAATAAAAAGCTTAGATTTTCCAATGCTACCGCTTTCATGGCTCAAAATAAAGTGATTATTGACGAAGCGTTTCCCGGTGATATCATTGGTCTGTATGATACGGGGAACTTAAAAATAGGCGACACTTTGACGGAAGGGGAGCGCGGTAGTTACAAAGGTATTCCTAGCTTTTCACCTGAAATTTTTAAGGAGGTATTAAATCTTGATGCTATGAAAACCAAGCAGCTTAACAAAGGTTTGCGACAGTTGATGGATGAAGGAGTAGCACAATTATTTACTTATGAAATGGGGGCCCGTAAAGTGGTTGGTACGGTTGGGCAGCTTCAATTCGAGGTGATTCAACACCGATTACTAAACGAGTACGGAGCCAAATGTAAATTTCATCCGGTAAATTTATACAAGGCTTGTTGGATTGGTGGGGAGGATCAGAAAAAGATAAAAGAATTTATTGATTCGAAGTATCGTCATATCGCTAAAGACAAGGATGATAAATGGGTATTTATGGCGGAGACCAAAGCCTGGATGCAGATGGTGGAGGAAAATTTTCCAGAGATTAATTTTCATAACACCTCCGAATTTTAAAAAGAAATTGGCTTGACCCCGAGGGGTCAAACCAATTGGAAATTGAGGTGGATCAATTGCTCTTAAAAACGATTAATATTTTACGTTGGGTTGTTTAGAATATACCCGTTTTCATCAAACTCTAACCAAACATACTCGCTGTTTCCTTTGATGGCAACCGTATAGGACTTACCACTAGGTTTATCCTTCAAATAGTACTTGGTAAGCTGGTAGTCAGCGTATTGCGACTCCAAGTACAAAACTACTTGCCTAGGAAGATCATCCTGCTTTAGCTTGGTAAAACTTTTCATCCATAGTCCATGCCGGTCGAGATAGGTAAACATCTCATTGCCCTTATAGATGAAATTAACTTTGTACCTATCTTCTTTAATAACCCATACTACATTTCTTGCTCCCTTATATTTGTTTTTGAAGGACTGTTGAATGTCATTGGGTATTTCAGATTCTTTTTTTGGTTCTTTGGTAACCCGATATACCTCAGCCGATGTGATATAGCTTACTTTAGCTGCATTCATGTAGTGAACACGGGCCTGAAGTATTTCATCCTCCAGATTCTGTTGAGCAAACGCGTGGAGTGCAAAACAGATGACGAATATTGAACAAAATAATCTTTTCATAGCACTAGGTTCATGTTCGCCAATTAAATTTGCCATTACCATGCCTATTTGATTATTTTTAACACTGATTTTAAGTCATTATATTATACTATATTGAATATCAGGTATATATGACGAATTAAAAACAATATCCGAATGAGCTGGAACCAAAATTTACGATCATATTGAGAAAATTTTTCCAATTTGATAATGCTGCAGCACACAGTAATATGGAAATACTGTATGAGGACAATCACCTACTAGCCATAAATAAACCAGCAGGGTTGTTGGTCCAGGGAGACCAAACGGGAGACACCTGCTTGGTGGATTGTGCTAAAGAGTATTTAAAGGTTAAGTATAATAAACCTGGTAAGGTGTATGTTGGCCTGGTACATCGCCTTGACCGACCAGTTAGCGGAGTAGTGTTACTGACTAAAACTTCCAAAGCACTTACACGAATGAACCGGATCTTTACCGATAGAAAAGTTGGCAAACTCTATTGGGCGGTAACCGCGAATGCACCTCCAAATGAGTCCGACACTTTGACTCATTGGTTGAGAAAAAACAGTAAGAAGAATCGTACCACCAGTTTTCATCGCGAAGCCAAAGGGTCCAAATTGTCTCAGCTTGATTATTCCTTAATAATGGTACGAAACCGTAAATTTTTACTTGAGGTAATTCCACTGACTGGGAGAGCCCATCAAATTCGTGCACAACTAAGCGCTGTAGGATGTCCTATTGCAGGAGATGTGAAATATGGATACAAAGGAAATCCTGCACGAGCAATAGGATTGCATGCCAAAAGATTGCACTTTGAACATCCCGTGAAAAAAGAATCCCTTACAATAGAAGCTCCCTTACCTTCAACTCCCTACTGGAAGCCATTCCTGGACCTGGCCTGACCATTGGGTCTTACTCTACTTCAAAGGTGACTTTAACATTGACCCTGAACTTACTTATCTTGTTCTTGACAATAACGCAGCTCTGGTTATTTACATTTACCGCTCTTATGTTTTTCAGGGATTTACCCGCTTCCTTTACTGCATTTTGGGCGGCATCTTCCCAACTTTTATCCGATTCTGCAAGGAGTTCGATCACTTTATGTATACTCATATCAAGGTAAGGTTCATAGGGTGCAACATGAAGTACTTGGTACTCAGACTTATCAAGGTAAACATTTTATTGAATTTGGCGTTAATCTTACCATTATTTTTGATTACCGTCGTTTGGTGGTTGCCCCTAATACTCCTAATATTCCCCTTGACAGCTCGCGCATCAAAGTTCTGCCCATTTGCCTGATCATAGTGTTTTTACTGAGGGTCTCAAAAAATGTAAGCTCTGTTTTAGAGGTTTTTTGCTTACTTTTCTTCTCAACTGTTATGTCTTGATCCTTGGCAACTTGCTCCAGCTTCCGGGTCAATTTTTCGTAGGCGCTTTCTCTGTCGATTTCCTTATTATACCTGTTCTTTAGGCTAGATTGACCTAGAACTTCTTGAAATTCAGTCTCATTTATGATATCCATCCGACTATAAGGTGCTCTTAATAAAGTACGTACCAGAGCAGTCGGTATCCCTTTTTCATTAAGCACGGTAACCATAGCCTCACCAATTCCTAGTTTTGTCAATTCTTCACTAGTATTATAGAATTCCGTAAGCGGGTAATTTTCTGCTGCCAGTTTGATCGCCTTTCGATCTTTGGCAGTAAATGCTCTTAATGCATGTTGTATCTTCCACCATGGCGGTTCCAAGCAACAAAGAATCACCTTTGAAACTATAGCTGGTATTGATTACTTCACGAAATTTCTTTGGTTGGTTCATAGGAACAGTTTCTAACGGAAGCCCTCTGTTAAACTGGTCAAGATTTATAAAAAAATTAAACTAAATGAGCAATTACAGTTTTGCCGGCTATGGTTTTCTCACCGATGCTTACATTAATTTCAGCGTCTAAAGGCAAAAATACATCGACTCGAGATCCGAATTTAATGAACCCAAATTCTTCACCCTGGGTTATTAAATCACCTTCGGTAACATAGCATTTAATCCGTCTGGCTACGGCTCCGGCTATCTGGCGGATCAGTATTTCGACACCCTGAGTAGCCTCTACAACCAAAGTGGTGTGTTCGTTTTCCATACTTGATTTTGGATGCCAAGCCACCAGGTACTTGCCGGCATGATAATTAAGAATTTTTATGATACCTGATACAGGGTTCCGGTTAACATGAACATCTACAGGTGACATAAAAATACTTATTTGTTTACGGGGTTGGTTAAAGTATTCTTGCTCGTGGGTTTCTTCAATTACTACTACCTTTCCATTCGCGGGGGCGTATACTTTGCGATCATCAATAACTGTATTTACTTTAGGGTTCCTGAAAAACTGCAGAATCATAAAAAATGATATAGTACTGGTCAGATGTACCAATGTCGGCCAAGGGGGAGGCCAGGTTAAAAACTGGATTACTAATAAGTTTAAAATTAACAGTACCACTGCAGTAGTCAGCAGTGGAACATATCCTTCCCGATGTATGCTCATGCTCCTTTCTATTAAAACCCGCCTCTGAATTTGTAGGTCTTACTTACTTTGTCTATGGCCACAATGTAGGCCGCAATCCGCATATTTACCTTGTATTCCAGTGACACCTGATATACCCGGTCGAAAGCGTCTTTCATGATGCGATCAGAACGGCGATTAACCCGCTCTGCCGACCACTTATAACCCAATCTATTTTGAACCCACTCAAAATAAGATACCGTTACTCCGCCGGCATTTGCCAGTATATCAGGGGCTACCATGATTCCCTTATCATTTATTATGGGATCCGCGTTAGCCGAGGTAGGTCCGTTAGCACCTTCAACAATCAACCTGACATTAATCTTATCAGCATTTTTAGTGGTAATTACATCTTCAGTTGCTGCTGGTACTAAAACATCAGTTTTCAATGTAAGAAGATCATCTCCTGATATTTTCTCGGCCTCCTCAAAGCCCTCCAAATGTCCATTGTTTTTATCCCGATATTCGATGGCTTTTTCCACTGAAATTCCTTTCTCATTGTAATAAGCTCCAGATAAGTCACTTAAGGCTACAACTCTACATCCTCTTTCTTCTAATAATAGACTAGCAAAAGATCCTACATTTCCAAACCCTTGCACTGCAACGCTTGCCTGGTAGGGATTGATCTTTAGTTTCGCCATCGCTGCTAAGGTAGTTACCATTACCCCTCTTCCGGTGGCTTCCGTTCGTCCCAGTGAGCCGCCTAGGACCAATGGCTTGCCTGTAACCACACTATTTACAGTCATACCCTGCACCTTTGAATAGGCATCCATTAACCAGGCCATTTCTCTGGGACCTGTCCCCATATCCGGTGCAGGAATGTCCCGGTCTGGTCCGAATATTTCCGCCATAGCAAAGGTATATGCTCTGGTTAATCGTTCGATCTCACCGGCTGACATTTGACGGGGGTTGCACTTAATGCCACCTTTTGCGCCCCCATAAGGGATATCAACCACTGCACATTTCCAGGTCATCCAGGCGGCCAAGGCTTTAACCTCGTCCATATGTACACTCATATCATACCTGACACCACCTTTAGACGGTCCCAAAATATTAGAGTGGATTACTCTAAAACCTTCAAATACCTTGAGAGAACCATCATCCATGGTAATTGGTAGTGATACCTGAACTTGTTTTGCGGGAGACTTGAGTACATTATAGACCTCATCATCCAGTCCTAAAGCTTGCGAAGCAATGTGAAACCTGGACATCATTGACTCAAAGGGATTTTCCTTATCTTTTATAGGGGCCGGTTCAATATAGGCCATAGTTAAATAGGTTGTTTATGATGCTTGCAATGTAACTATTTTGACTAAATAGTTTCTTCAAATGACCACCCATTTTTATGAACCGGTAGATAATAACTAATGCAACAATTTAACCCAAAATTGTCACTAGAAATTTACTGTGGCTTCTAATTTACTATCATTCAGGCACGTACTCACTTTTTGGTACTCACCATAATCTTACTATGTCTCCGTGCCAAAAAGCTGCGTTAGCACCTGACTAACAGCAACTTGGAAGCCTCGCTACAAAATCTAATGACAATTCTGGGTTTAAGAAACTATAAACTTTAAAAATGCTGCTATAAAAGGAGTTGAGATGAGCAGGCCATCGAATCTGTCTAAAAAGCCACCATGACCAGGAATACTATTGCCCGAGTCCTTTATTTCCAGGCTTCTTTTTAACTGCGATTCTACCAGATCCCCCAAAGTACCCGCAACTATCACCAGGACACCTATGGTTAACCACTCCCATAGTTTCAGGGCATCGGCCCAAAATGATCCAATGAACACTACCAACAATGTCAGCAATGCACCCCCAGCGCTGCCTTCCCAGGATTTGTTAGGCGATAAGCGCGCAAACAACTTGGTCCGTCCGAAACGCACACCCACGAAATATGCACCAACGTCATGGGCCCAATGTAATAGGAGGCATCCCAGTACCAATTGAAAATTGTATGAGCCATGAGCATAACCGATGTAGTGCAACATACTAAATGGGAGTGCGATATAAATAATTCCTAACCAGGTATATGCAGTACCCAAAAAAGGATTTGTTTCATGCTTTTGGAATAGTTTGATAACAAAAGTGGTCATTCCCAATGGAATAAGAATCATCAACCAATCAAAGCTCAAATTTCCATTAATGGATAGAAAACAGAGGCTAACCAAAAATAGACCCATAAGAGTACCCCATATTTTTAACGGACGTGAGTCTGGGGTTTCTATAATTCTATAAAACTCCCACTGAGTGAGAACCGCGATTATCAGAAAAACTCCGAAATAACTCCAAGGGCCATATAAAATGCTCATGACAATGATGGCAGCGCCAAATGTTGCTGTGAGAATCCTTGTATGGATATTGGGGTATTTACTCAAAGTTGATGTCGTTTTCGATAATATGAAGTGCCTTTTGAAGGTATTCTGCGGTCACATGGATTTCTATCTCACCAAAATTATGGTAAGAAGAATCCTTTTTGTTGATTAGTACTGGATTCATCTGGTGGTCAGTCAGCACAGATTTCACTATTTCTGCCCGATGGATCTGATCAGTTGCGAAAACTTTCTGCCAATCTAGGCTTTCGCTAGGGACCTTAGAAAAATGGCGTTTAAAGAAAATAAATAATAAAGTAGAGATCAAGGCAGAAGTGAAAAAAACCGTCCATGGAACAGTGTCGGCATTTTCCATATCGAAGTCTGTAAGTCTATTGCTGTATAGATAAAGCATTACTATCTGAAATCCGTTGTTGGCAAAGTGTGCCAACATAGGGTATAGCAGATTGCCAGACCAAACGTACATATATCCAAAGAGCACTCCCAGTAACATTCTTGGGACGAAACCATAGAATTGGATATGAATGGCACTAAATATGATTGCCGTTATCCAAACCGCCCAATGGGTATTTCTGAACCAACTCAGCAACTGATTTTGGATCAAGCCACGGAATAGCAGTTCTTCACCGATTGCTGGAATAATGGCAATTACCAACATTGCCAGTACTAGTTCTTTGGGATTGTTGATGGTGGTAAGAAAATAAGTAGCTTCCTCTAATTTGTCCTCCTGCAGTCTCATCCAGGTTTCAACATCTTTCAAGAATTCCGGAAAAACCATTTGTGCATTCCACTCAGCAAACTTGAAATTCACCGCCATAAACACAATACTTATCAATAATGCCAATATTACCGGCAGCAGTTCTATCTGTGCGTTGGGGCTCAGTGCCCTAAGACGTTTTTTTTCGATGAACCTTAAATAAAACCAGGGAGCCAATATAAAGCCGAAGACCGCGGATAAACCCTGAAGAAGGAAAATAGCTACTTTATATTCCGGGTAATCAGAAATGTTTGTCACCATTTCCATAACCTGAAATATACTTAGGTTATAAACCTTAGTGACTATCAGAATTGCCACAAACTGTCCAATTATGAGTCCGCCAAAGGCAATCAACATCAGAGAAATCAGTGACAACCAAGGTTTCCTGTTACCAAATAATAACCGGTCATTTCCAATTTTTCTCATATTAGCCTAAATTTACAGGAAACTAGTAAATATAAAAATTGGTAAAAATAGGATACTTAGAGGTAGGGGAGTTCCCGCTGTTGTTGGCGCCGATGGAAGATGTTAGTGACCCTCCATTCAGGGCCGTTTGCAAAGAATATGGCGCTGACGTAATGTACACAGAGTTTATTTCAGCTGAGGGCTTGATCCGAGATGCGTACAAAAGTGTTCAAAAACTTGATATTTATGATTATGAGCGCCCTATAGGCATACAGATCTTTGGGGAAAAAATCGAATCCATGAGAGAGGCTGCGGCTATTGCTGCCGCTGCAGAGCCGGAACTTATTGATATAAATTTTGGCTGTCCGGTAAAAAAAGTTGCTTGCCGTGGTGCCGGTGCTGGTATACTTTTGGATTTGCCTAAAATGCAGTCAATGACCAAAGAGATTGTTGATAGCGTTCATTTACCAGTGACTGTAAAGACCCGGCTGGGCTGGGATGATAATACTATTAGGATACTGGAAGTAGCTAAGAGGCTACAGGATGTGGGTATTCAGGCATTAACCATACATGGAAGGACTCGCAAACAAATGTATAAAGGGGTGGCCAATTGGGATTTTATTGCTGAGGTTAAAAATCACCCGGACATAAATATCCCAATATTTGGTAATGGCGATATAGATTCACCAGAAAAAGCCAAAACCTATAAAGAAAAATATCGGGTTGATGGCATGATGTTGGGTAGGGTCGCCATCGGATATCCCTGGATTTTTCGGGAGATAAAGCATTTATTAAAAACCGGAGAAAAGCTACCTCCACCCCGGATCGATGAAAGAATAGAAACAATTAAAAAGCACCTGCTGTTTTCATTGGAGTGGAAAGGACCCAAACAAGGTATATATGAAATGCGCCGTCATTACACCAATTACTTTAAAGGAATACCCAATTTTAAATCAATCCGAAGGAAATTGGTAGAGGCCGATGGCGAAAATGAAGTGCTTGATATATTGAATGAAATTCCATCGCAATTTAAATTTGCAATGGAAATCTGATCACTTTTTTATTTTCTGCTTTAGATGTACTGGTTTTGTGCGCTTTCTTACCTTAATGTTTAGAAGCTCCACCAGCAGGCTAAAGAATATGGCAAAATACACATACCCTCTGGGTATATGGACGTGGAACCCTTCTACCAGCAGTAATATTCCAATCAATAATAAAAAGGACAACGCCAGCATCTTAACAGTGGGATGTTTATGAATGAAATCACTGATCTTATTGGCTGAAAGAAGCATCACAATCATTGCGATGATTACCGCCAGCACCATAATAATTACGTTCTGAACCAACCCAATGGCGGTAAGTATGGAATCAAATGAGAACACGATGTCCAGTAAAATAATTTGTACTATGGCAGCTCTAAAAGTCAAGGTTCCTTTGCTTTCATCCGATTCCTCCTGACCCTCTAGCTTTTGATGTACTTCCGTAGTACTCTTATAAATAAGGAACAGTCCACCAGCAATAAGGATCATGTCTCTACCGGTTATCTCCAATTCAAAAATTGAAAAAAGGACTTTATTCAGCCCGATTAACCAGGTGATTAAAAACAGTAGTGCAATCCGGATCAGTAAGGCCAGGCTTATTCCCACAAATCTGGCCTTTTCCTGTTGATGTGCGGGAAGACGTCCGGTTAAAATTGAAATAAAAATAATATTATCAACACCCAGTACAATTTCCATCAGAACTAATGAGGAAAAGCTGATTAGGCCGTCTATTGATATTAAAGATTCCATAGCCAACACCTTATTTTTTCATAGAAAGAGGTGAAATTACGAAAATGTGCAGAACAATTATGAATTAGAAATGAGAAATGCGAAATGCGAAATGCGAAATTTTTATTAACTTTAATGCACTTTTAGCTTTAGTACACTTTTTTATTTGATCTTGAAGTATCAAGGGTTACATAACACAGCGGTAGGTGTTGCTTTTATCGGTACAGTACTGGTCGTAGTGGAAATATTAAGGGAAATGGATGCTTTAGAACTCAACAGTCCGCTAAATCTAGATATCCCGGGTTATGTACTGGTAATTACCGGATCTATTCTGGCATCCTGGACGGCAAGAAAAATGGATAAATCAGACGAAGAAGGTTAGTTATACACCTTCGGCAAGAACTTCTTTTACTTCCGGCACCATCCTCTTTAACAAATTCTCTATTCCTGATTTTAAGGTTATTGTTGAAGACGGACAGCCACTGCAGGCACCTTGCAACAATAATTTCACCACTCCATTCTCAAATGAATGAAATTGAATGGCCCCACCATCCATTTCTACGGCAGGTCTAACATATTCGTCCAAAACATTCTTAATCTTACTTTCAAGGCTGGTTGAGTCGATATCTTTAGACTCATCTGAAGCTTCTTTGTCAGCATTCAATAGAGGCTTTTCTTCTTGAAGATAACGGGTAATGAACTGCCGGATCTCATCCTGTATTTCCATCCACTCAATGTCTGGATTTTTGGTCACGGTAACGAAGTTGCTCATATAAAATACACGCTCTACATAATCGAGCTTGAAAAGCTCCAAAGCCAGGGGAGCCTCCCTGGCACTTTCAAGATCAGGGTAGTCGTAACTAGTCCCCTCTTCTACCAACATATAGTTGGCCACAAATTTTAGAGAATTTGGATTCGGGTTTGCCTCCATATAGAGGGTTACCGTCCTTTTATACATTTCGTCACGATTGTACGTTTCCATCGCCATGCTTTTAATCTATATGATAAACGAATAATAGAACCAATAAGTTTTCTTTAGTTGATTGGATAGTTCTCGTCTCGGGATTGTTCTTTAAGTTTAGTCTCTTTAACCAGTTGATCCGGATTCACTACTCCTATCTTTTCACCTTCTGTACTAGCTACCAGAGAGGCCACGGTTGCGTCACCGGTAATATTAACAATGGTACGGCACATATCTATCGGGCGATCAACCGCTATAATTAAGGCTAACCCTTCGGGGTCTACACCTATGGCACCCAATACAATTACCAGCATAATCAGACCGGCACCTGGAACTGCGGCAGCTCCTATGGAGGCCAGGGTGGCAGTTAACACAATAGCAAGTTGATCCATCATGGTTAGATCATGTCCAAATGCCTGGGCAATAAAAACTGCCGAAACTGCCTGGTGAATGCTGGTACCATCCATGTTGATGGTGGCTCCCAATGGTAATACAAAACTACTGACCTCCTCCGAAACGCCCAGGTTATGTTCCACTCGTTCCATGGTCACTGGAAGGGTCGCGGCACTTGAGCTGGTTGAAAAGGCCAACATTTGAGCAGGGAAAATACCTTTGAAAAAAGCACGATATTTTATTGGAGTAAAAGCAGTAAGTACCGCGGGATAGAAAACAAATATCATTATTGCCAGACCAACCAGTACAGTAAGTGTATATACCCCAAGTGCTTTGAACAGGTCAATTGCACTGGCTGGATCATCTCCGGCGATGTCAACGATCAACCCGGCAAGCAATGCCAATACCCCCAGTGGGGCAGTTCTCATAACCAGATTCACGATTTTCAAGATCACGCTGTTGACACCGTTGAAGAATTGTTTTACAGGCAGTACTTTTGCTTGGGGAGTCATCACCATGGCAATTCCGAATAGAAAAGCAAATAATATTACCTGTAGCATATTTTGGTTACTGCTAAAGGCACCAAAAATGTTATCGGGAACTATGTCTACCAGGACTTTCAGTGGGCCGCTTTCTTTCACAGATGAAGCTGTTTCCATTTTCAAATTGGCATCACTGGCATATTTCATCCGTAATTCTTCCCTGGTTTCTTCTGGTAAAAAATTACCAGGCTCAACCATATTTACCAGTAATAAACCGATGCTAATTGCCAATACCGTAGAAAAAAGGTAAAAGCCTATGGTTTTGCCGCCAATACGGTTCAATTTCGAAAGATCGGTGAGGTTTGATATTCCATCAATTAGTGAAACAAGAATGAGGGGTACTGCGATCAATTTCAGCAGGTTAATAAAAATAGTCCCAAACGGTTTAACCCAATCTTGAACCAGGTCTACAAATCCTCCAATAATAGCCGCTAATCCAAGGGCTATTCCAACAGCCATGCCAATTAAAATCTTCCAATGTAAGGCCAGCTTTTTCATATTACAGTTTGACTGACTTGTTTAGTAATACGCTGTCCATAAGCACCAACGCGGCCATAGCATCAACGATGGGCACCGCCCGGGGAACCACGCAAGGGTCATGACGACCTTTCCCTTTTATCACAGTAGGTTGCCCACTTTGATCCACGCTGTCCTGATCTTTCATAATAGTGGCTACCGGTTTGAATGCCACGTTAAAGTAAATGTCCTGACCGTTAGATATTCCTCCCTGGATGCCACCAGAGTAATTAGTTCGAGTAATTACCTTGTCACCTTGTTTCTCAAACCGGTCGTTGTGTTCTGACCCCCTCATTTTAACTCCTTCAAAGCCACTGCCGTACTCAAATCCTTTTACCGCATTGATCCCCAGCATGGCATTTCCAAGTTGGGCATGAAGTTTGTCAAAAACAGGCTCGCCCAGGCCGACCGGAACGCCAGTTAATACACCGGTAACAACACCTCCAATTGAGTCTCCGGATTTGCGGGTAGCTTCAATAAGATCAATCATGTTTTGAGCTGTTTCGGTATGTGGGCATCTGACAATGTTGTCATCAATTTTCTTGAGGTCCAGCTGCTGATAGGGAACATCGAGTGTTATTTCTCCGACCTGTGAAACATAAGATTGTATCTCAATTCCATATTCTGACAACATTTGCATAGCTATGGCTCCTGCAGCAACCCTGGCAGCAGTTTCACGGGCACTGCTTCTGCCGCCGCCACGGTAATCTCTGATTCCATACTTCTCTTGATAAGTAAAATCAGCATGTGAGGGTCTGAATTTTTTTGCAATATGGCTGTAATCTTTACTTCGTGCGTCCTTGTTCCATATGAACATAGTTAGCGGTGTTCCCGTGGATTTACCCTCAAATACTCCTGAAAGAAATTGAAATTCATCTGGCTCACCACGCTGACTGGTAATCTTTGATTGTCCTGGTTTCCTGCGATCCAGTTGATATTGTATGCTCTCTGAATCAATAGATAAACCTGCTGGGCAACCGTCCAGAACTACACCAATACCTGGCCCATGGGATTCGCCAAAAGTTGTGATCCGGAATAGTTTTCCAAAGGAATTACCCATGAATTTATTTTCTGAAGATAAAGATCGCCATGAGTACTAACATAACTAAAATAAATATGTTAGCAAAGATCTTTAAATATTCATATTGATTGCGATTTGTGAGTTTATTTTCTTGCAGATCAATGATATCATAAAAGTTTCCAAGATCGGTGGCCAGGATGGTTTCATTTTTCTTGCTCTCACCACTTACTTGAATAGAAATGTTTGATTTCAGTGTTTGGTACTGTTCAGAACTGAGGTCAAAATAAGTCCAGTTGAAATAATCACCAAGATCATACACCCCGGGTTCATTGGGAATGGCATAATATCCAAACGAATGGCTTCCAGTGACTGCCCCATTCCGTCTGTGAATGGTTGTTTGAATACTGGGAGGATATAGGTCGAACTTATCGGTTTCTGGCAATTCTAAACTTCCTATGGCACTAATGTTTCCTTTTCCTTTGATCTTAAAGTTATAGCTGAAACTTTCTCCGGTGCTCAACTGCTCATCACTTATTTGCTCAACCAGTTGATAGTCACCCACGGCTACTTTGTCCTTTAAAGGGTGCTCAGGTAGCTCCTTAATGGTTACCGCTTTAGGTTGTGAATAGAATGTTTTAAAATCCTCTAGTCGGGAGGGGCCAAAGAAGGCGGGATTTTTGGCCATTTTGTATTTTATGAGTTTCAAACCAACCTGAGGAAACTCTACCGGTTCGCTGTTTAAAGGAAAAAATGTAGCCTGATACATCAGGTACTTCTGATACCGCTTATTCTTAATAGTTACTTGTTCCCTTTTAATGTTTTCTACATTAAAGTTTTCCTCCCAGCAATTGGAAGGCCTGAGGCGTTTAAGAATATCCGTCAACTGCTTGCTGGTGTCATAGAACTCTAAATCAGCCCGGTTTTGTTCTGAAACATAAAAAGCCAGACTGATATTAAACCCTTCACCCACGTACACTTCCGATTTATCTGTTGTCAGGGCGAAGAAAGCATCCGCTTTAACATCCATAAATTCTTCATTGCCTCTCCTGTTACCGAATAACTCCTCCCAGGGATCATTCGCAAATGGGTCGACTTGTCTTCTACTTTGCTTAGGAGGTCCCACAGTGATGGTCTTGCCGGGTACATTTATATTTTGACCATTAACAGTAATAGTAAAAGTAGGAAGTCTAAATGTACCCTGTCGTTGAGCTACATAATTTTGAGTTAGGCTTTGAGTGGAAGATACCTGTCCATTGATGAATTGTGTGGAAGTGGAGGAGGAGGTTCCTCGTTTGACCATACCTTCTATTTCAGGGAATCCGCTTAGGTTCTTTAGCGGATCATTTTCCACCACTACAGTTATGGTGAATGCCTCGTTGGCGGCAATTTCATCAGCTCCTATATTGACCTTAATGTTCTGACCCCACAACCCCGTGGAACACAATAAACAGATCAAACCTAATACTAATAATTGACCGAAGTTCGTTCTCATTATAGAGGTGAAAATTGATATTCCCACTTTCTGCAGGCTACAAAGGTAAACTAATTGCCACAAGAAATTCTAGCCGAAAATGTTAAAAAATGTGAAACTAATTGTTTATATTTAAAATCATCCAAAATTAAAACAGACCCTTTTAATTATGCTTGAATACTTCAAAACTATCTTGTCAAAAGTAAGTTTCAGTAAGTACCTTTTTGAAAAAGAGCTAGGCAAAGCTATTAAGATCTTAATAGCAGCAGAGCTCAAAGAACTACAGCGGTGGTGTTATGGTAAGTTTGGGCATATATACCAAGCAATCATCGAAAAATGCTTTATGGCATCAGGTATTGCACCTGCATAGGAAGCGGTCAAATCTTAGCATATTGCCCCGGGATACTCCGAATTTTAATTCGCATCGCTAACAAACCGAATATTACGGGTTAAACCCTTGAAATTGCTGCGTTTTATCGCTGATCCTTTAAACAATTTGCTATAAGATGTCTCTTTAAGTTCTTTCCATTTTTTCTGATCCATATGGAATAGATCATCAACCGGCAAAAATTCATTTTCTTGGTGGGGCTTAGCGAATCTATTCCAGGGGCACACATCCTGACATATATCGCAGCCGAATATCCAGTTTTCAAATTTGCCTTTCACCGTCTCAGGTATTTCGTCTTTTAATTCAATAGTGAAGTAGGAGATGCATTTGGAACCGTCCACTTGATAGGGTGTTATGGCATCGGTTGGACAGCTATCAATACATCGGGTACAGGTTCCACAATAATCTGCTATAGGTCCATCTGGATTAAGTTCCAGGTCTGTAATAAGTTCTGCAATAAAATAGAAACTACCGCCACCTCTGGTAAGCAACAAGCTGTTTTTGCCAATCCATCCTGCTCCACTACGTTGGGCCCAAACCCTTTCCATTACTGGAGCCGAATCTACAAATGCTCTTCCTTGAATATCACCCAGTGCGGCCTTCATTTTTTCCGATAAATTTCGCATCCTATTTTTTATAACCTGATGATAGTCCTGACCATATGCATATTTTGCAATATGAAAGTTGTGGTCTTTTGGTAATTCTTTGGGCGGATAGTGATTATATAACAAAGTAATGATTGACTTGGCGCCGGGAACCAAAAGAGTTGGATCCAATCTCTTGTCGAAATATCGCTCCATATAACTCATTTTCCCCTGTTTCCCTCCTTTTAGCCATTGTTCCATGGGAGCCACCTGATCTTCAAGAAATTCTGCTTTGGAAATCCCACAAAAATCAAATCCAGCTTCTTGGGCTAGTTTTTTAACCACAATAGAGCGATTTTCTGAACTTGAGGACGAAACGGACATAGGGATTACAGTTATTCGCTTTTGGCTATTAAATATAGTTATCCTTTTCTGAAAAATTAAAATGTCCTATACTTGTAGTGAAATGTCTATAACACCAACATATCGCCCAGCATTCGCTTTTTCAAAGCCGCACCTATGGGACCACCATTTTCATCATTGCTGTTAGGTAACTATAATTATAGATATTCAAAACTTCTCTTTAGGACTCTAATCAAATCATTGTGAATACTTTAAAACTGGCTGTCCAGAAATCTGGAAGACTCAGTGATTCTTCCTTAAAACTAATAAAAGAATGTGGAATCACTTTTCCTACACGAATCGCAAGGCTGAAAGCCCAGGCTTTTAACTTTCCCATTGAATTCCTGTACCTAAGAGATGATGACATCCCTGGCTACGTCTCAGATCAAGTAGCTGATGTTGGTATAGTGGGGGAAAATGTACTGTTGGAGAAGACAGATGATCTGGAGGTAGTTAAAAAATTGAGATTCTCTAAATGTCGCCTTTCCATTGCAGTTCCTAAAGAATTCAACTATCAAGGTATTGAAAGTTTAGCGGGTCTTAGTATTGCGACTTCTTACCCAAATATTTTGTCCTCATATTTATCAAAGAAAGGGGTTTCCGCTGACATTCATGAGATCTCCGGCAGTGTAGAAATCGCTCCCAGTATCGGATTGGCAGCAGCGATATGTGATATTGTAAGCACAGGAAGTACTTTGGTGAGTAATGGCTTAACCGAGGTTGAAATTATCTTGCAGTCTGAGGCGGTTTTGGTTGTCCGCCCTGATCTCAGGGGGACTAAGCGCAAGATATTGGATCAATTGCTCTTTAGAATCAACGCAGTGCAGGCTGCTAACAGCAACAAGTACATACTATTAAATGCCCCAAATGAGTCCATTTCCAAAATTACTGAGCTATTGCCAGGTATGCGTAGTCCTACAGTATTACCTTTAGCCCAGGAAGGGTGGAGCTCGTTGCACTCAGTGGTCAAGGAAGATGATTTCTGGGAAGTGATCGAAAACCTCAGGGAAGCTGGGGCTGAGGGAATATTAGTTATTCCAATTGAAAAGATGGTGCTATAGCTATGCAGATAATTAGCAATCCTATGAGAAGTTCCTGGGACTCATTAATTAGCAGACCCATAGAAACCGAAATTGAATTGGAAGGGGTTGTTCAGGAAATTATTGCCAAGGTTCGTCGGGAGGGCGATCAGGCACTTATTGACTATACGGAAAAATTTGACGGTGTAAGTGGATTGTCGTTAACTTTCACAATTCAGCGGAGTGAGCCGACCATTTCAGGTGAACTAAAAAAAGCCATTCAAACAGCTTTTCAAAATATTCAGACGTTTCACCAAAGTCAAAAAGAAGAAACCACTTGGATTGAGACCATGCCCGGGGTCAAATGCTGTAGAAAATCCACTCCGATAGAAAGTGTCGGACTATATATACCCGGCGGATCTGCACCACTGTTTTCGACCCTGCTGATGCTGGCCATTCCAGCCCGGTTGGCAGGATGTAAGGAGCTAGTGGTGTGTACTCCACCTCAGGCTGATGGTGGCATCCACCCTGCTATCATTTATACCGCCCAGCTGCTGAAGATCGAGAGATTATATCTGGTTGGAGGGGCCCAGGCAATTGCTGCAATGGCATACGGTACTGAAACTGTGCCTAAAGTATATAAAATTCTGGGGCCGGGCAACCAGTATGTGACCTTGGCCAAAAAGTTGGTAAGCACTATGGTGGCCATCGATTTCCCGGCTGGGCCCTCTGAAGTAGCTATCCTAGCTGATGATCAGGCAAATCCTGAGTTTATTGCAGCTGATCTGTTGTCACAAGCTGAACACGGTCCGGACAGCCAGGTGATATTGGCTACTGATTCACCGGAACTGATCAAAAAGGTAAACGCTGCAATTATTGATCAACTTGAGATTCTTCCCAGGAAAGAAATTGCTCAAGAAGCCCTGGATCAAAGTAAATTTGTGCTTTTCGAGGAGCTCAATACGGCTATGGACTTTTTAAACACCTACGCTCCCGAACATCTTATTTTAAACCTAGAAAACGCCCATCAGTGGGCGGATAAGGTGATTAATGCGGGTTCGGTGTTCCTGGGGGCATATACCCCGGAATCAGCCGGTGATTACGCCTCCGGTACTAACCACACCTTACCAACCAATGGTAACGCCAGGATGTACGCAGGTGTTTCTCTGGATACTTTCCTAAAAAAGATCACTTTTCAGGAAATTACCCGGGAGGGACTTGAGCAGGTGGGGGACACCGTGGAGGTTATGGCCGCAGCAGAAGGACTGGAGGCCCACAAAAGAGCGGTATCTATACGACGTAAATCCACAAAAGTATAGTCATGACAGCTATAGATCAGTTAGTACGTGATAACATAAAGACTTTGCGACCATATACTTCGGCAAGAGAGCAATATATGGACTATGGACTTACCTTACTAGACGCAAATGAAAATGCCTGGGGTTCCATAGGCATGGCTGACAATAATCAGATGCTCAACAGATACCCTGATCCTTATCAAAGGGCCATCAAAGAAAAGCTATCAGAAGTAAAAGGCCACCTTGTGGATAGCATATTTTTGGGGAATGGCAGTGACGAAATCATAGATCTGCTCATAAGAATATTTTGTGAACCAGGAAGGAACGAAATCATTACCACTACACCTACCTATGGAATGTATAAGGTGGCGGCAGCTATCAATAATGTGGCAGTAAATGAAGTTCCATTGTCAGAGTTGTTTGAGCTCAATGCTGACGAGGTGCTTCGGACAGTGAGCGAACATTCAAAGATCATCTTCCTTTGTTCTCCGAATAATCCGACAGGCAACTTGTTGGGAAAGTCTCAAGTGCAAAAAATCCTGGACGAATTTGGAGGCATTATAGTCATAGATGAAGCATATATTGATTTTGCAAAAGACCCTGGTTTTATTGAGCAGTGTACAGAACATGCTAATCTAGTAGTTATACAGACCTTTTCGAAGGCCTGGGGGCTTGCTGGTATTCGATTAGGTGTGGGTTATACCTCAAAGGAAATAATGTATTATCTCAACAGAGTCAAACCACCGTATAACGTAAATCAACTCACTCAAATGCATGCTTTGACCGCTATTGAAGATGCCCATGAGATCAATATGGTGGTGGCACGTGTACAAAATGGCCGGGAGTGGCTGAGAAATGAGCTTTCTCAGTTAAAAATCGTAGAACAAGTTTATCCCTCTGAAGCCAATTTCCTATTAGTTAAAGTGAAACAAGCAACCACTATATTCAATATCTTAATCGATAATCAGATAGTGGTTCGAGACCGCAGCAGGATCCAACTTTGTGAAGGCTGTTTGAGGATTACCGTAGGTACCGAAGAAGAGAATCAAAGATTGCTGGACATTCTAAACACAATTGAATTATGAAAAAGGTTTTATTCATAGACAGGGATGGTACCATCATACAGGAACCTCCTGATGAACAGGTTGATTCACTTGAAAAGCTCTCATTTCTTCCCGGATCATTAGTTGCCTTACACCATATATCCAAAAGACTATCATATGAGCTGATTATGGTAACCAATCAGGATGGCCTGGGTACTTCTTCTTTTCCTGAAGACCAGTTTTGGCCAGCTCAAAACAAGATGTTAGAGACACTGGAAGGTGCTGGAGTACAATTTAATGACATACTTATTGATCGTACTTTTGAGTCGGAAGGAGCAGATACCCGAAAACCGGGTACGGCAATGCTCACCAGATTCCTGGATGGGTCATATGATCTGGCTAATTCATTTGTAATTGGAGACCGGGCATCTGACATTCAACTGGCGAAGAACCTAGGTGCTCAGGCAATTTTCATAGGTAAAAACATAGAACCGGATACGGTGTTGTGCACCGCTCACTGGAGTGAAATATTCACCTTCCTAATAGGCACCGACCGCCAGGTACAGGTAAAAAGAAATACTAACGAAACAGAGATATCCATTGATCTTCGTCTGAATGGACAGGGGCTGTCAAAGAACCATACAGGTATTGGCTTTTTTGATCACATGTTGGATCAATTGGCGAAACACGGTCAACTGGATCTTAAGGTAACCGTCAAAGGTGATCTTGAAGTTGATGAACACCATACCATCGAAGACACCGCGTTGGCCCTGGGAGAGGCTTTCTACAGAGCCCTGGGAGATAAAAGGGGTATAGAACGATATGGGTACTGTCTTCCCATGGATGACTGCCTGGCCCAGGTAGCCATTGATTTCGGAGGACGGAACTGGTTGGAATGGGATGCGGGGTTCAAAAGAGAAATGGTTGGTGGTATGCCCACCGAAATGTTCTTCCATTTTTTTAAGAGTTTCACCGACACGGCAAAATGTAATCTTAATATTAAGGCTGAAGGGAAAAATGAGCATCATAAAATTGAGGCAATTTTCAAGGCTTTTGCCAGGTCAATAAAAATGGCTGTTGGACAGGATATTAATAACAACCAACTACCCAGTACCAAAGGGGTTTTATAATGAAAATTGCAGTTGTAAAATACAATGCTGGAAATGTCCAATCAGTGATTTACGCACTACAGCGACTGGGAGTAGATCCACTGCATACTGATGATCATCAAGAGATCAAGTCCGCAGATAAGGTCATTTTCCCTGGGCAAGGAGAGGCTAAAAGTGCCATGGCATATTTAAGGGCTAAGGGCTTGGACCAGGTTCTTACCTCACTACATCAACCATTCCTGGGAATTTGTATAGGCTTACAACTTATGTGTCGTTACAGCGAGGAAGGTGATACCGAATGTTTGGGTATGTTCGACCTTCAGGTAAAAAAGTTTCAAACTGAAAAGAGAACCTACAAAGTGCCCCATATGGGTTGGAATTGTCTAAAGATCAACGAAAGTCCCCTATTCTCAGGACTTGAAAACCCCTATCTGTATTATGTACATAGCTATTATGCAGAACTTGGAGTAGAAACTATTGGGACCACAGAGTATATTATCCCATTTAGTGGGGCATTGCATAAGGATAATTACTATGCAGTCCAGGCTCACCCTGAGAAAAGTAGTGATTCTGGTCAGACCATTCTTGCAAACTTTTTAAAACTGTAACATGGACATAATACCGGCTATAGACGTCATTGGAGGAAAATGTGTTCGACTGTCTAAGGGTGATTATCAGCAAAAAACCGTATACCGGGATAATCCATTGGAAATGGCTTTGGAGTTTCAGGATGCGGGTATAAAAAGATTACACCTGGTGGATCTGGACGGAGCAAAAGCCAAAAAAGTAATTAACCTTGAGGTATTAAAAAAAATATCCAACAATACCAATCTTGAAATAGATTTCGGGGGAGGAGTTCAATCCAGGGACGACCTCTTAAAAGTATTTGATGCAGGTGCCAAACAGGTTACAGGTGGTAGTATCGCGGTAAAAAAGCCTGACCAATTTGAAGGTTGGCTAAATGAATTTGGAGCAGGGAAAATCATTCTAGGTGCGGATGTTCGGGATGAGAAAATCGCTATTAGCGGCTGGCAGGAACAATCCGAATGGAACTTAAGTGACTTTCTGGACTATTATTTCCAGAAAGGAATTCGTCAGGTCATTTGTACCGATGTGAGTAAGGACGGGTTATTGCAAGGGCCCGCAGTTGGTTTGTACAAATGGCTGGTAAAAGCATATCCCCAACTGTCAATAATTGCCAGCGGAGGGGTCAGTAGCATACAGGACTTAAGAGACTTGAAGTTTAGTGGAGTAGCCGGCGTTATTGTAGGGAAGGCCATATATGAAGGAAGGATTACCTTAAAGGAACTATCTAAATTTTAGAAATGCTAACCAAAAGAATCATACCGTGTCTTGACATAAAGAACGGCCGAACTGTAAAGGGAGTGAACTTTGTGTCGCTGATAGATGCTGGGGACCCGGTGGAACAAGCGGCTGTTTACTCCCATGCCGGTGCAGATGAACTGGTTTTTTTGGACATTACCGCTACTCTTGAGAATCGTAAAACCCTGATAGATCTAGTAAGGAAAGTGGCCAGGGAGATCAATATTCCTTTCACCGTGGGTGGCGGTATTTCACAGGTAAAGCATGTATCGGACTTGCTTAACGCGGGAGCGGATAAAGTATCGGTGAATTCGGCTGCTGTAGGTCAGCCTCAGCTGATAAACGAACTGGCGGCTACTTTTGGCAGTCAATGCATTGTGGTAGCCATTGATTCCAGAAATCAGCACGGAAAAAACTTGGTGCACACTCATGGAGGTAGCAGGCCCACCACCCTGGAAACTCTTAGCTGGGCATTGGAGGTTGAAGAAAGAGGTGCAGGTGAGATCTTACTTACTTCTATGGACCACGATGGCACCAAAACCGGCTTCGCAAATGAGCTCACCTGTCAATTGTCTACCAAACTGACCATCCCGATTATTGCTTCAGGTGGAGGAGGAGGGGTAGATCATTTTGTTGAGGTGTTTACCAGCGGAAAGGCTGACGCGGCATTAGCAGCGAGTATTTTCCACTTTAACGAAGTGGATATTATGGATTTAAAGAAACAATTACGGGCAGCAGGCCTACCAATGCGAATATGAATAAGGAACTAAATTTTGATAAGAATAACGGGCTGATTCCAGCGGTGATTCAAGACAGTAAAACCAAACAGGTACTCATGTTAGGCTATATGAACCAGCAGGCGCTGGAAGTCACCAGGAAGTCCGGAAAAGTAACATTCTACAGTCGTTCTAAACGACGATTGTGGACCAAAGGAGAGACTTCTGGAAATTTTCTGAAGTTGGACTCCTTAAAAGCAGATTGTGATGGGGACACGTTGTTGATAAAAGCCCAACCACTTGGGCCTACCTGCCACTTGGGCACAGACACCTGTTTTGGGTCCGAGAATATTGAAAATGAGATACAGTTTTTACAAGAGTTGCAAAAAATAATTGGAAACCGAAAAAGGACTGCACCAGAAGGATCATACACGGCCTCCCTTTTTGCTTCAGGTATTAATAGAATAGCCCAAAAAGTAGGAGAAGAGGCGGTGGAGGTAGTTATTGAGGCTAAAGAATCAAATACCCAAAAGCTGAAAGAAGAGACAGCGGATTTGTTGTTTCATTTGTTAGTGTTGTTGGAACATAAAGAAGTATCGCTTGCTGAAGTTGTGGATGTGTTGAAATCCAGGCACCGTAAGGATTGAAAATTAACGATTAATAATTAAAAATTACGAATTTGAAATTGTAGCGCCAAGACTCCCGCGCCAAGCGCCCGGCTACTAAAACAGAGTTCCCGTTTTCCCTGGTGGCATTATGCCAAGATGTCGATAGGCAAGCTCAGTAGCCTCCCGGCCTCGTGCGGTTCTTTTAATATACCCCTCTTTTATCAAAAAGGGTTCGTACACTTCCTCAATAGTATCGGCTTCTTCACTGCAGGCGGTGGCAATGGTACTTATGCCCACCGGACCGCCATTAAATTTCTTTATGATAGTATTTAAGATCCTATTGTCCATGTCATCCAGTCCGTTATCATCCACTTCCAATGCTGTTAACGCTATGTTCGCAATTTCCTGAGTAATTCGTCCCTCACCCTTTATTTGAGCAAAGTCCCTGGTACGACGTAACAAATTGTTGGCAACCCGGGGTGTACCCCTGCTACGTCTTGCTAGTTCATAGGCGGCATCATCTTCGATTGGAGTATCCAGGATTGCTGCAGACCTTTTTATAATGCCATACAATATTTTGGCATCGTAATATTCCAGCCTGGAATTAATACCAAACCTGGCTCGTAGAGGGGCTGTTAGTAATCCTGCCCGGGTGGTAGCTCCTATCAGGGTAAAGGGGTTAAGTGTAATTTGGATAGATCGAGCACTGGGTCCGGAGTCGAGCATTATATCAATTTTATAATCCTCCATGGCTGCATACAGATACTCTTCAACCACCGGGTTCAGCCGGTGGATCTCATCAATAAACAATACATCACATTCCTCTAGGTTAGTCAAAAGTCCTGCCAGGTCACCGGGCTTGTCCAGCACCGGCCCGGAAGAGATTTTTAAGTTTGAATCCAGTTCATTCGCTATGATATGAGCCAGTGTGGTTTTTCCTAGTCCGGGTGGACCATGTAGGAGAACATGATCTAGCGGTTCAGCTCTTAGTTGAGCGGCCTGAACAAAAATCTTTATATTTTCAACGACTTTCTGCTGACCCGCAAATTCTTTAAAACTTAGTGGACGAAGGGCTTTTTCAAATTCCTTTTTCGCCGGACTTAACTGAGAGGGGTCTTCACTGAGATAATCTTCTCGCATATTCAAAAATTGACGGGTTTAAGTTAACCAACATATTATCAATTAGGAATTAGAAATGAGAAATTATGAATTTCATTTCGCGCGATTCGCGTTACAGGTTCCGGGCTGCGGGTGTAGCAACAGTGTGGAGTAACAGAGTCTGTCAATTGTTAATTGTATTAATACTTCTTTAACTTTGGATTTAATATTTGTCCTCTGCTCGAGTAATGACTAAATCCAAATGGAAAAATATCCTCTACACATTCGCACTAATTATTGCGATGGGGTTTGTGTGGTGGTTAAGGGAATCAAGGGACAACCTGAAAGAATGGGATAAGGTAGAGTTGACTGGGGCCACTATGGGCACCAGCTACCAAGTCAAATACCTCGTTTCTGAATCCATTAGTTATCAAACCTCCATAGATTCTTTGCTGGAGGACATTAACCTATGCCTTTCTACTTATATACCTGAATCTGAGATCAGTCGATTCAACAAGAGCACACTACATAAGTTTGAGAGACCTTACTTTTATGAAATGCTGATTAAAAGCAGATCAATTTATCAGAAAACAATCGGTGCATTTGACCCTACTGTTATGCCATTGGTTGTGGCCTGGGGTTTTGGGCCGGTGGAAAGTGAGCTGCCAAACCAGGATGAAGTCGATTACCTGTTAACCAAAGTTGGTTTTGAAAAAATATTTTTTGATGAATATGCCGTATGTAAACTGGAATCCAAAGTCCAACTGGACTTCAGCGCCATTGCTAAGGGATATGCAGTAGACCTGGTGGTGGATTTTCTAATGGAGAAAGACCTGGAAAACATCTTTGTGGAAATAGGAGGTGAAATAGCAGCCAAGGGTGTTAATGAAAGGGGCAAACCGTGGGCGATATTTATCGAAAAACCAGAGGACCATCAACAATCAGTACAGGCTATGGTTTCCTTAGACAATGTCGCGATAGCTACTTCTGGCAATTATCGAAATTTCCATATAAAGGATGGTAAAAAATACACCCATACTATCAGCCCTTTTACCGGGCATCCTGTACAGCATAATCTGCTTAGTGCATCAGTATTTGCTGGGGATTGTGCCACCGCTGACGCTTATGCTACCGCGTTCATGGTGCTTGGACTTAAAAAGGCCCTGGATATAGTAACTGCCCAGGAAGAGCTGGAGGCATATTTCATTTACAGTGATGATGACGGTCAATTCTTAACCAAAGCCACCTCAGGTATAAAAGACCAAATCCTCGAATGAACAATGGAAACTCCATAGAGTCTTCAAAAGAATGGTTTGGGTCTTGGTTTGATTCTCCCTACTACCATATCTTGTATGAACATCGCGATGAAAAAGAGGCGCATGCTTTTATTAATAACCTGAACACTTTATTCAACTTCGAGAAAAATGATCATATTTTGGACATTGCTTGTGGAAAAGGACGTCATGCTATTTATTTAAACAGCAAGGGATTGAATGTAGTAGGGATCGATCTATCCCCTCAAAATATTGCCCATGCAAAGGCCTATGAAAACAATAAATTGCATTTTCATGTCCACGATATGCGTCAGATATTTAAACGTGATGCCTTTGATTATGCTCTAAACCTTTTTACCAGTTTTGGATATTTCGACACTGTAGTTGAAAATGAACAGGCCATTCATGCCGCTGCGATTGCCCTGAAGAACAAAGGTCAATTGGTGATCGATTTCCTAAACCCCTATACTGTGATCGATCGATTGGTGCCTTGTGAGCGTAAGACAATTAAGGGAATAGATTTCGAGATCAACCGGAGGTTCTCTCAAGGTTTTATCATGAAAGAAATAAAGTTTACCGATGGAAGTAGGGACTACTTATTTACCGAAAGGGTAAAGGCTATTCGTAAAATAGAGTTTATGAGGTATTTTATTAAAGCAGGATTAAAACTAAAAGCCAATTTCGGTGATTACCAACTTAATCCCTATCATTGGCAATCCTCAGAAAGGATGATCTTTGTTCTAGAGAAAGAATAAGAACAACCCATGACCATATCTTTGATATTACTCACTGCCCTCACCCTTATTGCAGGGTTAGCTCCTTTGTTTATAAGAAAGAATAATTCAACGATGTTTCATCTGGCTCTGGTGTTTTCCGGCGCCTATCTTTTAGGAATTACTTTTGTCCATTTGATGCCGGAACTTTTCTCTGGGGACCTGGGACATCAGGAGGTAGCGCTATGGGTGATCATTGGTTATTTTATGCAACTTCTCTTGAATTTTTTTACCAGTGGCGTGGAGCATGGTCATCTCCATATGGCAGATGACGACCATCAGCATGGGTCTTTGACTATGGTGACCCTGCTGGCTGCCATGTCCGTTCATGCTTTATTGGAGGGGATTTTATTAAGTCATGTAAGCTTAGTTGATACATATCAGCGCTCCGGCGGGCTATTGACTGGTATCATATTGCATAAAATGCCTGCGGCATTTGCCTTGATGTCCCTTATCAGATGCAATTATCAGCGTTGGAGATGGCCGGTATTTTTGATGATTTTGTTTTCCATAATGACACCAGCTGGCATATTCTTTGGTGAGTACCTGGCTCAAATGGATTGGGTACAGTCATCCTGGTTGACCATTTTATTTGCATTGGTAACAGGAAATTTTTTATATATCAGCACTACAATTTTATTGGAAAGCAGCCCGGGACATAGGCTCAACTGGGCCAAATTGTTAGTAATTTTCGCAGGCACTACCCTGGCACTATTGACTGAATTTTTAGGCTAGTCGGAGCTTTATTTTTTTTCCCTGTTAAAATTTATATCTTAGCTGGCTTACAAATGACCTATGACGGATTCTAATACCAAGTACTGGCAAAAGAACAAGCGTTATCTCCTTATTTTATTGGTGGTGTGGTTTTTTGTTTCATACGGATGTGGAATATTATTCGCTCCTTTCCTTAATCAAATTAAAATTGGCGGGTTCAAGTTAGGGTTTTGGTTTGCTCAACAGGGATCTATTTATGCATTTGTGGCCATAATTTTTGTATATGTTTATTGGATGAACAAGCTGGATAAGTCCCACTCAGAAGAAGAGACGCCCTAAGCTATGGATGTACAAACCTGGACCTACCTTATTGTAGGAATTACTTTCCTAGTCTATATTGGCATTGCTATTTGGTCCAGGGCCGGATCAACCGGTGAATTTTATGTTGCTGGAGGAAATGTACATCCCTTAGCTAATGGTATGGCAACGGCAGCAGACTGGATGTCGGCCGCTTCTTTCATCAGCATGGCAGGACTCATCTCTTTTATGGGCTATGATGGCGCAGTGTACTTGATGGGATGGACCGGAGGTTATGTTTTACTGGCCCTGTTGCTGGCGCCTTATCTGCGAAAGTTTGGTAAATTTACCGTGCCAGACTTTATCGGAGATCGATATTACTCCAACGTTGCCAGAACGGTTGCGGTTATTTGTGCCCTATTCGTTTCATTCACTTATGTAAGTGGTCAAATGAGAGGGGTTGGGGTGGTGTTCTCCAGATTTCTTGAAGTAGAGATTAATATAGGCATTTTCATAGGGATGGGAATCGTCTTCTTTTATGCTGTTTTGGGAGGTATGAAGGGAATAACCTACACTCAGGTAGCACAATATTGCGTGTTGATCTTTGCCTTCATGGTGCCGGTGTTTTTTATATCCATTCAGTTAACCGGTCAATGGTTACCACAGTTGGGATTTGGCGCTCAGCTCACTGAATCTGGCAGCTACTTATTAGATCATTTGGATGGCCTACACCGACAGCTGGGATTTACTGCCTATACGGATGGCAGTAAAAGTATGCAGGATGTGTTCTTTATTACTTCCGCCCTGATGATTGGAACAGCTGGCCTTCCGCATGTAATTGTCAGATTTTTCACAGTTCCCGGAGTGAAGGAAGCCCGATTGTCAGCAGGATATGCTCTGGTATTCATAGCAATATTATATACCACCGCTCCGGCACTGGCTGCATTTGCTCGCACTAATCTTATTGAAACTGTAAGCGAGAAATCTTACAAAAACATGCCAGAGTGGTTCACCAAGTGGGAAGATACGGGACTGATCAAATTTGAAGATAAAAACCAGGACGGCAAAATACAATATTTGGCGGATACCGAAAAAAATGAACTCTCCATTGACCGGGACATTATTGTACTGGCCAATCCGGAGATAGCTCAATTGCCTAACTGGGTTATTGCTTTGGTGGCAGCTGGCGGCCTGGCGGCTGCATTGAGTACTGCCGCGGGGCTATTACTGGTAATCTCATCATCCGTTTCACATGACCTGATTAAAAAGCAAATAAACCCGAATATAAGTGAAAAGGGAGAATTGTTGGCAGCTCGTATTGCCGCTGCTTTTGCAGTAGTTGTAGCTGGATACTTTGGAATTAATCCGCCCGATTTTGTGGCCGCAGTGGTGGCGTTGGCATTTGGTCTGGCAGCCGCGTCATTCTTTCCTGCTATAGTTTTGGGTATATTCTACTCAAGAATGAATAAGGAAGGGGCCATCACAGGAATGATCGTGGGGTTGAGCAGTATGCTTCTGTATATACTGAAGTTCAAGTTCGGCTTCCTGGGGGGTGGGGACGAGGGAGATTGGTGGTTCGGAATAAGCCCGGAAGGGTTTGGAACTATCGCCATGCTCATTAACTTCGTTGTTGCACTGTTGGTGTCGCGGTTTACACCACCACCACCACCACATATCAGAGAAATGGTTGCCAATATTCGCAAGCCTTAGCAGCAGAACAATTTAGAACTCATAACGTACCGGTCACTTTTACCAAGAAAAAATGGAAATACGATCATTCGAGGAATACCATCAGACCTATAATAATAGTGTACAGGATCCAGAGGGATTCTGGGCCGCTGAAGCAAAGGAATTTTTATGGCATAAAAAACCCGAATCAATTTTGGAATGGGATTTCACAAAGCCCCAGGTACGTTGGTTTACGGGTGGTAAACTAAACATTACTGAGAACTGCCTGGACAGGCACATCAGTGCCAAAGGAGATCAAACAGCAATTATCTGGGAGCCTAATGATCCCAGCGAAGAGGCTTTGCACATTACCTATAAAGACCTTTTTGAGCAGGTCTGCCAATTCGCCAATGTGCTAAAGAAAAACGGACTGGAGAAGGGTGACCGGGCCTGTATATATTTGCCAATGGTGCCAGAATTGGCGGTTGCAGTGTTGGCCTGTGCCCGCATTGGCGTAGTTCATTCTGTAGTTTTTGCAGGCTTTTCCTCCAGCGCTCTGGCAGACCGTGTTAATGATTCCCAGTGTAAAGTGGTGATCACTTCTGACGGGTCGTTTAGAGGTTCAAAAGTGATTGATCTAAAGCCCATCGTTGATGAAGGGTTGAAGAATTGTACTTCGGTTGACAAAGTTGTGGTATTACAACGCACCAAGGCAGATGTGCATATGGAACCAGGACGAGATGTATGGTGGCATGACGAAATCGCCCAGGTTGATAGCAACTGCGATGCTACGGTCATGGATGCAGAGGACATGTTGTTTATCCTTTATACTTCAGGCTCTACTGGCAAACCCAAAGGGATGGTACATACCTGTGGCGGATACATGGTCTATACAACCTATACATTCAAAACCGTCTTTCAATACCAGCCAGGTGATGTATACTGGTGTACCGCTGATATCGGATGGATTACCGGACATTCTTATATCGTTTATGGACCATTGGCCGCTGGAGGTACTACAGTAATGTTTGAAGGGGTGCCATCCTATCCTGACATGGGACGATTTTGGGAAGTGATTGCCAAACATCAAGTAAATATCTTTTATACCGCACCCACAGCCATCCGGGCCCTGGAAAAAGCAGACCTTAGTTATGTAGAACGACATGACCTAAGTTCCTTAAGAGTTCTTGGAACGGTTGGAGAGCCTATTAATGAAGAGGCCTGGCACTGGTATAACATGAATATTGGCAAGGACAACTGCCCTATCGTGGACACCTGGTGGCAAACCGAAACCGGAGGAATAATGATATCTCCCATAGCAGGTATTACTCCATTGAAGCCGGCATTTGCCACTTTGCCTCTACCTGGGGTTCAACCGGTGTTGATGGATGAAAATGGAAACATAATTAATGACAATCAGGTGGAAGGGCGACTGTGTATTAGCTTCCCGTGGCCTTCTATGGCTCGTACCATATATGGCAACCACCAGCGCTATAAGGAAACCTATTTCTCTGCTTACGAAGGGTATTATTTTACGGGTGATGGATGCAAAAGAGATGAGAATGGATACTACCGGATCACCGGCAGGGTAGATGATGTGATCATCGTTTCCGGGCATAATTTGGGTACTGCTGAAATAGAAAGCGCCATTGACGAGCACCAAAAAGTGGTGGAGACCGCGGTAGTGGGATTTCCCCATGATGTCAAAGGACATGCAGTTTACGCCTATGTGATCACCCGAGAGGCAGTGGAGAACGAGCAGGAACTGCGATCAGAAATATTATCACTGGTTTCAGAGACTATCGGGCCCATTGCTAAGCCCGATAAGATACAGTTCGTGCCGGGGCTCCCAAAAACCCGCTCAGGAAAGATCATGCGTCGTATCCTGCGCAAAATTGCCTCTGGTGAAAACGATAACCTGGGAGATGTTTCTACGTTGTTAGATCCTTCGGTGGTGGAGAGTATTCAAGCAGGGGTGCTTTAGTAGTTAGGAAGTTGGCTGATAAATGATAATTGACCTACCGCGTCAATCGGTAAATAAGAACTGCAGCCCTTTTGGTAAGCGCCTCCATGGTCCGCAGGTCCACAAATTCTTCTTCGGAGTGTGCCCCCTGGCCCATGACTCCCAATCCATCCAGGCAGTCCAGGTATTCGGCAACAAAACTTATGTCTCCGGCGCCTCTTTTACCGGGATCATATGCTTCTACTGGCCCATATCCCATATCCTGACTAACCTGGTCAAGAACCTGAAGTACTTCCATATTACCCGGAGTTGGACTCATGGCAGGATAACTGTCTTTAAAGGTGATTGTTGCGCTGGTTCCTGGCAGATTTTTTGATATAATGGCTTTCATTTTAATTCTTGCCTGGTCCTTTTGCACTTCGGAAATAAATCGCAATCCACCTTTCACAATCACTTGCTGGGAGATCACATTGGACTTTCCAAAGGCCGCACCAGAACTTTGAACAGAGTCATAACTCACCGAGGTACCTCCCAGGATTAGGCCCGGATTAAACGTAAGATACTCTTCTGGTACTTCATTATAGAAAGCATTGAGGATTCTGGAAGTCTCAAAAATGGCACCTGCACCGAATTTTTTAGTGAATATGAGTGAGCTGTGACCTCTGGCCCCTACTACTCTTAATGTCCATCCACTGGAACCACGGCGCGCCACCGTGGCGTGGCTAAATCCACTAGCCCCTTCAAAACCCAGAGCAATATCACTGCGTTTGGCAACGGCCACTATATCTCCTCTACTGGCTGATATTGGAATGCCCGCAATTTCCTCATCACCATGTAACATGATAGTTATTTGGGCCCCTTTTAAAACTCCTGCTTCATGAAGGGCCTTCAAGGCATATAGCATCACCACATTCCCACCTTTCATGTCGACTGCCCCTGGACCCCTGGCCACTGAATCCGTAGGTTCATAGTTTTGAAAAGGGCTGTCTTTTTCAAAAACAGTATCCAGATGCCCTATCAGCAGCAGCCGTTTTCCTTTACTACCCTTATATTCAGCCATTAAATGACCAGCCCTGTTGACGTCAGGGAGTATTTCAATCCAGGTGGTTTTAAATCCCAGAGCGCTGTATGCTTCCATGAATTGCTTGCCGGCGGCTTTTACCCCCTCCAAATTCATGGTACCACTGTTGATATTGACTGATTTTTCCAGGAATTCCAGAGCTCGTGCATGGTTGGACTCCACAATGGACAATATTTGTATTTCTTTGCGGTTTAACTTTTGAGACCAGATAGGATTGACTACCAACAGGGTCATCACAAACAGTAAAATTTTTAGAATCGATATCCATTGACAGAATTGGGTGAAAATATAGCGGGTCATGATTCCGGATTTGAGCAAGTAACGATTTGGATTAATCTAATTTAAAGACTTAAATACAACTATACCATAAAGCTATTGGCGAACAAATTTTGTCAAAATCATTGTTTAGTTATATTTTATATTGTTATATTTAAGTTTTGAACCTAATTATTATGAGCCGACTAATTGTTATAACCTTAGTTTTGTTCGTATTCAGCGCCTGTGCTCCTTATCGTTCAGCTTGTCAAACTAAGGCTGGGAAAAAGAAGCTTGAATACTATAATTCTATACAATATAAGCATTCCGCTAAAAAGTACTCCAAGAATAAAAGTACCAGAAAACGGGTGGCAATATATTAATTAGTCGTTTTAACAGGTATCCGTACCTGCGTTTGGTCCCACTGCAATACCACTAATGCTTCTGATCCATTCTCTTCTACGCTAATAGTAAATTGCTCCTGACTATTGGGGTCCTGGACCACTGGAACTTTAATTCTACCAACATCCTTGCTAAAATCCGGTGGTGAAGCACCTGATCGGTCAGCCTCGGAGTTAACGCCAATCACCCAATGTTTTTCTTCAGGGAAAGCATAAAGTGAATAACTCCCTTTGGCTAATAATTGCCCCCCGAAGTCAACACTAGTGTCCAATATAAGCTTGGTAGCATCATTTGCGCCAAGGCGCCAGTATTTTCCATAAGGAAGTAATGCCCCATCTTCCATTGATCCAAAGATCAAACGCTCCTTCTTAAATGGTCTGCAATATTCAATTTGAATGGATATACCATCTTGTTCATGTACCTCAACCGCTAAGGGGCTGTGAGACCGGGTAGACAGCATTATGTAACTGACATATCCAACTAAAACTATCAGTATCACACCAATACCAATAATTATCTTTTTTCCAAGACTCATTATGAAAGATTTTCTCTAAATATAACTGCTCAATTGTGAAATACAAACCTCGCCGTTTTGGATTAAACTTTTGAGGTTGTAATCATTTAAAGAGATTTTTGTACAATTTTTAGCTAAATGGTTATAAAAATATAAATAAAAAGTACATGGGTGCTAATTGTACAAAATGAAGTTGAATTGAGAGGCTACCCCCAGTGGTTTCAGGGTATTAATAGAAAAAAAACACCTGCTATGAAAACGATTTCGCAAATCTTAACATATTTACTAATCCCGTTTACATTAGGACTTTTCAGTTGTGTGGAAGAAATGTCTGACGTTACCGGAAAGAATTACCTGTATGAGTTAAATCCGGTATCTGATCAAATCATTGATGGCCACGTAAAGATCAGGGAAAGAAACGATGGCTCAACCCAACTCGAGCTTGTGTTGAATAACCTGGATTCAGACGGTACTTATCCGGCTTACATACATTTTAACAATGCTCTGGAGGGTGGGGGTGTAGCCCTGACACTTACTCCAGTGGATGGACATTCGCAAAGCAGCGTTACCGAAATTCGAACTCTGGATTCTGGAAGAACCATTACCTTCCATGAATTGCGTCAATTTGATGGTCACCTGAACATTCAATTAGGTGACGATACTGGAATGACAGTTGCCCAGGCTGATATTGGGATGAACGCTTTGACTGGCCGTTTCCAACAGTTCAACCTGTATGAGGGTGACGTGCAAGGTGTAAGTGGAATCTTTACTATAGAAGAGCGTGAAAGTGGTTTTTCGCTTATCACAATTAATATAGACGGAAGTATTCCAGGTAAGCTACATCCGGTGACGCTTAATTTTGGTTCAATGTTTCACAAATCCGGACGCGCAGTAACACTAAGCCCAATTGAGGGAACTAGTGGAATTGGACAAACCCATTTGGAACAATTGGATGGAGATTTGGTGGCTCCGTATGAAGCAATGGTTGATTTTCAAGGATTTGTAAGGATTCATTTGGGTCCCGGCATTGAAATGAATACCATCCTCGCACAGGGAAATATTGCATTCGTAGAAAATTAGCAAAAAACTCCACCTTTTTTTGGGCCACGCTTTAGCGTGGCTTTTTTTTGACAAAAAATCAGGAAAGCCCTAGCTTAGTCCAGCGATCAGATCCCGGTTGATAAAAAATCATGATGGACTTAAGAAGTGATACAGTGACCAAACCATCTCCAGAAATGCTGGAAGCAATGATCCAAGCAGAAGTTGGAGATGACGTATTTGATGAAGACCCTTCTGTTAAGGCCCTTGAAGCCAAAGTGGCCACTATGTTTGGAAAAGAGGCAGCACTGTTTTGCCCCTCAGGAACCATGACCAATCAGATTGCTGTCCGCATAAACACCAGCCCCCAGGACCAGGTTATTTGCGACCGAAGATCTCATGTTTACAACTACGAAGGTGGGGGGATGGCCTTCAATTCTCAGGTTTCAGTAAGATTGATAGATGGGGACAGGGGAAGAATTTTCGCCCAGGATGTAATAGACAACATAAATCCACATGACATACATTTTCCTGTCACAAAATTGGTGGTGTTGGAGAATACAATTAATAAGGGTGGTGGCAGCTACTACCCGTTGTCGCAAGTAGCAGAGATCAAGCATGTAGCGGATGAACACAATTTAAAAATGCACTTGGATGGAGCCAGGTTATTCAATGCACTGGCAGAAACCAAAGATGACACCGCGGCCTGGGGCGGGCTTTTTGACACCATATCCATATGTCTTTCTAAGGGGTTGGGCGCACCAGTGGGGTCGGTTTTATGTGGCAGCCGTCAGGCAATGTCAATGGGCAAAAGAGTTCGAAAAGTATTGGGAGGTGGGATGCGGCAGGCAGGCTATTTAGCAGCGGCTGGATTGTATGCACTGGACCATCACATCAAGGCGCTGGTCGATGATCATGACCGGGCACGGGCTCTGGGCGAAATCGTCAGGAACTTGCCCTTTGTTAGCAGTGTACAACCGGTGGATACCAATATTTTGATATTTGAATTGGAAGACGGGTTATCTCCAAATCAGTTACTGACAAAACTTGGCGCGGAGGATATACGAGCACTGCCATTTGGAGGACAAGAGATCAGGATGGTAACTCATCGTGAAATTAACGATACTATGGTGGATAGATTTTCAGAAGTAGTTAAAAAATTACATATCTGACATGTTGCAGGACCAAAGACCATTAGCTGAAAAAATGCGCCCACATATGTTGGATGATTTATTGGGACAATCTCATTTGCTGGGCTCTGGGGCTCCTTTAAGGGTGGCTATTGAAAGCGGCTCAATACCTTCTATGATCTTATGGGGCCCTCCAGGAGTGGGGAAAACTACCATTGCCAATATTGTAGCCAATCAGACAAAAAGACCATTTTATAAACTAAGCGCCATAAGTTCTGGGGTAAAAGATGTAAGGGAAGTAATTGCAAAAGGGAGTAGACAGCATGGTGTAATCTTATTCATTGATGAAATACATCGATTCAATAAATCACAACAAGATGCACTCCTTGGAGCGGTTGAAAAAGGAGTAATAACTTTGATCGGTGCTACCACTGAGAACCCATCATTCGAAGTAAATAGTGCCTTACTTTCTCGGTGTCAGGTGTATGTCTTAAAATCGCTGGAGCAACAGGATCTGAAATCTATTGTTAAGAAAGCACTGGAAGGAGAATTCAAAAACATCGAAGTTGAGATAAAGGAAGATGAAGCTTTATTGAGATTAAGCGGGGGAGATGCACGTAGACTATTGAATTTGATGGAATTGGTGATAGATCCGAAGGAATCAAAGGTGATTATTACTGATGAAAAGATAATTGAAGCAGCCCAGCGGCGGGTGGTACTCTATGATAAGCAGGGAGAGCAGCATTACGACATTATCTCCGCTTTTATTAAATCAATCAGAGGCAGTGATCCTAATGCCGCTGTTTACTGGCTGGCTAGGATGATCGAGGGAGGCGAAGATGTTAAATTCATAGCCCGTCGGCTGGTGATCCTGGCTTCTGAGGATATAGGAAATGCCAATCCCACAGCTTTGGTTATGGCTACCAACTGTTTTCAAGCCGTAAATATGATCGGTTATCCAGAAGCTGAAATCATTTTATCACAATGTTCTATCTACCTGGCCTGTTCCCCTAAAAGTAATGCCAGCTATAAGGCCATTAAAAATGCCAAGAGATTGGTGAATGAACGGGGTGACCTGCCGGTACCTCTGTCTTTGAGAAATGCACCTACTGGATTAATGCGTGAACAAGGCTATGGAAAGGATTACCAGTATGCCCATGAACACCCCGGAAATTTCATTCCACATGAGTTTCTTCCGGAAAGTCTGGAAGGCACACAGATTTATGATCCGGGAGAAAATACCAGAGAGTATGAACTGCGGAAGCGATTAAAGGCCTTATGGAATAATAAGTATAATTATTAGTGGTTTTCCAAAAGAGATCTCAGGTGTTCAATTTCCTCAGTAGTGTAAATTCCTGATTCAACACTGAAAAGAATGATGTAGTCAGTAATTTCCTTAGGGAGCTCTTTCTGCTTAAACCTGTCAATATTCTCCATAATTACCTGCTTATCATGTGCCATGTTACGACTAAAGCCAAGATAATGGGGAATGTGATGTTCAACAGATAGCCTCAGGAATCTTATTTCAAGATCTTTAATGTCCAGTTCAATAGCTTGCTGGAATGAGTTGCGAGAGTGCCTTAAGTAGCTTAATTTTTTAAAAATGTTCCACCCGGGTTTTGCTAGAATGGCTTGAGTAGCGGCTCTGTAGGCTAACTCCAAAGCATTGGGATCACTGATTTTATCCAATTTTTCAATAAGAGAAAAAGCGTGTAGGTAGTCGAGCGTGCTGAGGTAAAATTCATGCCGGATCTCATGTATGGAGTGATTCTGCGCCTTGGACTCAAATTGTAAGCTGAAAAATATCCACGTTAATGCGCATAGAACTTTTCCCATAGACACTGGAACAAATAAGTGATGGTTTAAGTTTGATCAGGTCTGACTGGCGTAAGATACTGGGTCAAGCTCTTCGGCTATATCATCATTCTTCTTTTCCCTGGTGTGGTCCATCAGTCTGGTGGCAGTATCATGCGAGGATTTAGTGGTCTGTTCTATCCGGTATAGGTCAAAGCCATGCTCATGAGTGTGTAGAAGGTCATCATAGGGTCCTTTACTCCCCATCAGTTTAACAAATACCGGTGCGGTTTCGATGGCAATAAATAGCAATATGATAAACAGGTTTGCCCAATATATAGGCTGACTATTCTTAGTCAGATTACCTAATGCATCAAGTCTGGCGGCCAGGCCATGGTACTTTTCCCTATTTAGGGCGGTGATTTCTTTGCGGTAAGACACTTGCAACATTTCAATGTCACTTTGCTTGTTAGCGATTAAAATGTCGTTTTTAGTTTTAAGGGTGGCAAGCTCCTGATCGACACGATCTGCATCCTGTTTTTTCACTCGATATATCGGGCCCAGATTTCGCCTCTTACTGCCCCCGGTACCGTCCGCTTCTTGTTGTGCTGTCAATCTAAGTTCATCACGAATTTCTTCTTTATCTGTAACCTCGGCTTTTAACAGCTCAATTTCCTTATCAAGGAGTTGAATGTTTGGGACGAATCGTGCTTTTATGGTGTCTTCCTGTTTCTTAAACAGTGCTTGCTCCATCAAGACCAATTCACCATTAATTTCCCTTTCAAACATTTTGAGTTCCAGGGGTTTTGATATTACAAATGCCAACAGCACCGCCAAAATGATTCGTGGGACAGCGGTACGGATTTCCTTCCATATGTTGTCCTCTTTTTTCATGCTTGACACGATATATCGATCGAGATTGAAGATCATAGCCCCCCAGAGTATGCCAAATATCACTGCAGGCAGCCAGTAGTCAAAGACGGTAAATAAAGCATACCCTCCAGCTAGTGCGGCTAAGATACCAGTAAAAAGTACCGTGGCCCCGATTCCGGTATATTTGCTGTTTTCCGTGGGACATCTTTTAAGGAGCTCAGGACTGGCGCCGGAGCAAAACCAAAAAAATTCTTTCAGTGAATTCATGAACACTGTTTAACACACCTAAAAAAGTAACGAAAGCTTTCCTGAAATTATTCCCTGGACTTCAAGGATTAATTAAACCGGAAGTATCTTTCATAAATTCGGAACAAATGATGTGCCTGATATTCAAATGACTTTAAATCAAGTGATTGAGAAAGTAGTTAAGCCAATAAGAAATACAACTGTTACAATAGCGGACAGGTATTTGTTCGAATACGGACTGCTGATCTGCGCGGAAGGGATCTCCTTAGTCCATAGCTCTCAGTAATAACCGTTGCTTGGATACTGAAATGATCTCATCCTTATCCATTAATTGTGCTCTAAACCTTCCACTGTTATACAATTCAGCCTGATCCTGGTAATGAGGACTCATTGGGTGTCCTGATTGGCCGGTAGGAAGTACGCTCAAAGAATTTTCGATATCAGCAAGATCGATAAGTATACGCATTGCTGCACCCGATAGAACCTTATACGGGGATTGGGTTTTATCAAAGTCCATCTTATTGATCACTTCATCACCGCCACTGACCCCAAATGGACCAACATTGAATAGTAGATTGAAGGGTTTCTTTCGACCGATTGCGTGCACGTGCTCCAAAAGATGAACTCTGTCCCAGGTCCAATTTTTTGGATCATTACCTAAGGATTTCGCCAATGTACTTACTGCCTCTTTAAAACTCCGGTTGATTATCAGTTCGCGTGTTTCCAGGTCTGCGGTGTGAACATTATCCCACCAAACAGAACGTTCATTAGCGATTAAATGGGAAAGTGACCGCCGGGCAACCAGAGTAGTTAAGTATATTTTGAGTTGATCTGCCCCCAATTCGTCTTCCATCATATTTGTTTGCACCCGATAGATTAGTTGATAATAAATAGTAGGGCCAATATCTGATAATCCATGGCTGCCATCCCAGGAACTGAGGAGGTCCAATACATGCTGTTCCAAAACTGTGAGCTCGCTGGAAACTAGTGAAGTTATAGTTTGGGCCACATCAGGATATAACAGGCTTTTATCATCCATTACCATTTCCTGGAAACCCTTTAAGTCCCATTGGTCATTTTCAGAAATCAGTTGGGTTATACGCTTTCCCCTTGCGCCGGGATAATAGTATCCGGGATGCAATACCTTGTATGAGCTATCCGGTTGATTGTTGGCAGAATAGACAAAACCATGATCGGGGTTTTCTGATCTAGGGTTTACAGAAAAAGGATACCAGCCCAGAGGGTCGTCATGGCCACTTGAGCCGTCTAAAATCATTTTGGGTTCCACATGTGCTGGTCTTTTGATCAATCTGGCTGCAGCCCACCAGGCAATATTTCCGTCTTTATCAGCATAGGTAATATTTAGTCCCGGGGCTTCCAGCAGTGATACTGCACTCCTGAATTGATCAATACTTTTGCTGTGTGCCATTCCATAGGCTAATTGCAATATCTTACTGGGAAATTTATTGAAGGTCCAAAAAAAACTTACCGGCTGGTGCTCCAGTGAATCTACTACGGGGTTTATCTCATTTATGATTGGTCCATGTCTGGAGGACCTAACAATGAATTCCAGATCATCACCACCCTTGATGACGATTGTCTCCTTTCGGCTATTCAGATCTTCCCAGTGGTCCTTGTTCCAAACCTGCCTGGAGCTATTGGGATTAAGTTTTTCCCGATAAAAATCCATATCATCATTGGGAAATATGGTTAAGCCCCAAGCACTGTAATCGTTGTGCCCAACTATAGCAAATGGAAACCCCGCCAAATGATTTCCATAGAAATTGAAACCCGGACTGTTCAAATGTGCCTCGTAAAAGACTGCCGGTTGTCCAAAACCAATATGCGTATCATTTGCCAGCATTGGGTAGCCGGATTTGGTTTTTTCAGGTCCCACTACCCAAGAGTTGCTGCCCATCCAGGGTGGCACCGGAAGTGATTCCAAAACATTCAAGGCAGTTTTGGTGATACCCATAATACCCGTGGTATCCTGCAGGTTGGTTGGAATTGTGGTGTTTTCTGTGGTGGTGTTGAGCCTTAGGTCTTTGATATAGTCCGGGCCAAGTTTAGTAGCGATGCTGGTGATCAGGGGGTCCGTTCGTATAGCCGTGTTAAAACTGAATCCCATGTAACCAATAATTCTGTAGAGATCAACTGGGGTAAAATCCCTTATTGGGATATTTAGCAGAGTAAATTCAGGTGGTGTGGCTCCCGTCTTTTGGTAGGTATTTAACCCCTGAAGATAAGCTAATGCCGCCTTTTGAAAAGGTTCTTTGTTAGAGGAAAAAAAAGCGGCCGCGGATTTTTTGGCGGTTTCATTAATGCCGATGGTTCGCATAAAACGATCGGTTTCCGCCAGGTCTGGTCCTAGAATCTCTGCCAGGTTTCCTCCACCAACTCGTCGTAAAAGCTCCATTTGGAACAGACGGTCCTGAGCGTGCACATAACCCAAAGCAAAATAAAGGTCTTCCTCATTCTTGGCGTATATATGAGGGATACCATAATTATCGTAGTACACCTGGACGTCATTTGGTAGACCGTCCAACACTACCTCACCGTTATAGGTGGGCTTACTGGAATCTAACAACCAAAATAACCCAAACACCATGATTGATGAAAGTACCACCAACCCAATCAGAATCCATTTGAATATTTTCATAGATGCTTAGCGGTTACGGCCGTATTGTTCGTGACTGGAGACCCAGTCTGAACTGGAAATGGCAGCGGCCAAAGAGATTTCACCAGCCAATACTGTACCTGCTACGATCTCTGCAAATTTCTGAACCTTGCCTTGGCCATAACATCCTAAAAGCTCCAGGCACTCGCGCTGAGTGGCCAGTCCTACGCCGCCACCATAAGTAGCCACGATCAGTGAAGGAATGGTTATTGATATGTAAAGATCTCTGTCCGGAGTAAGCTCTGTGTACATAATAGCGGCAGATGACTCTGAGACGTTGGCAACATCCTGCCCGGTGGCCATGAAAATGGCGGTGATAGCGTTTGCTGAATGGGCGCCATTGTTATTAGCGCCTGAAAGCATTGCGCCAATGTTAGAAACCTGGCTATGATAGGTAAGGCTTTCCGGCTCTACCCGCATATATTGTATTAGCACATCCCTTTTAAGAACAGCTTCTGCCGTAACCCTTTTACCCCGTGTGTGCATGACATTTACTTGGCTGGCTTTTTTATCAGTAGCCAGATTGGATTCAAGATAAAAATGGAAGATTTTATTTTCTTTGTATTGATCTAAAATCCAACTACAGGCGGTAAAAGTTGCCCGACCCACCATATTCTGACCAGCAGCATCGCCGGTTGTGAAGTTAAACCGCAAATAGGCAAATTTATTGGCCAGGTAGTCGTCAATATATAACAACTTGCCCACTCTGGTGGTTGCTTCCGCTTTTATTGAAATTTCTTCAAAGTTCTTACGTACCCATTTTACAAAATCCCTGGCCCCACGGGCATCTTCAAAAACGAAAACAGGGGCCCGTTGCATGGCATCCTCAACTACGGTACATTTTGCCCCCCCACAGGCATTTAATACCTTCATTCCTCTGTTGTAGGAAGCCACCAATGTGCCCTCGGTAGTAGCCATAGGAATAATGAAATCACCTTGGGCATGCTCCCCGTTGATGGTTATTGGACCGGCAATTCCTAAAGGAATTTGTGCAACCCCCGTAAAATGCTCAATATTGCCTTTTAAGGTGTTGGGGTCAAAAGAATATTGTTTAAGGTGATTTAATGAGAAGTTGCAATACTTCTCCAGAAATTCCAGCCTGGCCTTCACTGCTTCAGTACCATAATCATTATCTGGGTCACGGGGTATTTTGTTAGATGACTCAAGCGTGTCTGAGATACCACCGTCCACTTTCAGAGTAAGTTTTCCAAAGGGCTTAGCCCTGAACCTCAATTCAATTTTATGCTTACCGAGTTGCAACGGATCGGTTTTAGCGATTAGATTAAATGACTTCCGTAGTGGAAAGTCAACAGGCGATTCCTTGGATATTTCCGATGGTGATATTAGCTGGCCGTTTCCGAAATCCAGGGTGATCCTGTCCAGGGATATTTCCCGGCCGTCAATTTTAAGGTGAATGATTTCCGTTAACTTGGCATCTTGTAGACGGTTCTTCAATGAAAAGGATACCCCACCGTTATCATTCTTTAGGCTTCCAAAAGTGTATAATTGTTTAAGTAAAAGGCTTGGAATAAGCATAGTTTGTGAAATTGGTGTACGCGTTTACCTAGGTACGGTATTGGGTTAAATATATAAAAAAACCCCTGGAAGACAAAGTAGAAGGGTATAACAAAAGCCCGGATTTGCTAATTATGGGCTAGATCCGATAACCCCATTGAAGCAACAAAAGCACCTGGATCAAACCAATTATAAATCCAAGGAAAGCTCCGGCCCATTCAATAAATCTCAACTCATTTTGGATAACCGCCATCATCATATTTTCCAGTTTATCACTGGTGAAGGAAGCTACCTGATCGAAAACTATGTTTTCCAAATTCACCATATCTAACCGGTTAAAAAATTGATGAGTGATTTTGGGAATAAACGATTCAATTTCAAGGCAAATTTTATCTCTTAGTTGCTGAATTCTATTCTCGTTAATAAAGGACGAAATTATCGGGTTAAAAGAAGAGATTTTTTCTCTTAGATAGTTTTCCACTTCGTCTTCTATGGCGTCCCTTATATCACCCTGCGTGGCTTGTCGATCGATCTCATCTTTTAGTTGATCCATCGACAGCAACTCCTCGGATACCAATTTTGCCATCCGACGGGCCAAAACAGTTTTTCGTTTGGGAAATATTCCTTGTAACCTAAACAACCACAAATTGATTGGCTCGCGGGGATAAAAAAGCATTTTAATAGCAACGTAGTTGGTGACGTAGCCAATAAGAGCGGAAATGAACGGTATGACGTACAACATTAACGAATCTTCAGCGACGGTTTCGGAGCATTGAAAATATTAAAAGCAATGACATCCATGTACTCAATAAATAGCCAACCCAGCTTAATACTGGGACTCCATAAAAAGTGGAGCCATCAGGTTGATAGATTAATATGAATGTTGAGGCCATAACAAAAGTGGAAATTAATATAGCAAGCACCAACCGGTTGGCTATACTGTTGAGCTTTTTTGTCAGGGGCTCCAGACCATGATATTCTACATGATAATAGAGTTCTCCTTTTCGTATCTTTTTAAGGATATATTTGAGCTCAGTAGGAAATTTGTTTAGGAATGAAAGAAACTGGGAACCTGAAAATAGCAAGTCAGATCCTATTTCTTTTAGCGAATACTGCTCTAACAACAGTTTTTTTCCATATGGTTTAAAAAACTCAAAAGTCTTGAACTCAGGATGAATGCGTTTTCCTATTCCTTCTAAGATCACCAGGGCCCGAAGAATAAGAAAAATGCTTCCGGGAACCTTTAGTTGATAGTCATAGATGATCCTTTGGAGGCCAAGAGCCAATGCCGACATATTGACCTCCTCCAATTCCAGACTGGCAAACTCCTCAATTAACTCACTTAACCGATACTCAAAGGAGCGCATATCTTCGATATTGTGATCAATGGCGAGTTTCTTGAAACTAATGGCCATAGCCCTGGGATTTTTATTGGCCATGCCCAGCAGAATCCCCCCAAATGCAAGTTTGTCGCGCTTCAATAATTTGCCAGTCATTCCAAAGTCTATCAAACAGATTACCCCGTCTTTTTGGACCAAGATATTCCCGGGATGGGGATCCGCATGGAAAAAGCCAAACTCAAATATCTGCTTCAGGTATATATCCATTCCCCGTTCGGCAATTTTCCTGGGATCCAATCCCCAGTCAAGCATCTGTTGTACATTGGTAATCTTGCAGCCATGAATCAATTCCATGATCAAAACCTTGTTACCAGACAACTCTTTGAATGGTTTTGGTACAATGAAGCTTTTTTCATTCTTGTAGAAACTTCTGAAGTGTTCCAGGTTACGGGCTTCAATGGTGTAGTCCAACTCTTTAATTAAAACTTTTTCTACAGTTTTTACGATTTCGACGGGGTTTAGTAAACCTTGCTTCTTTAGGTAGTTTTCAGTTATCCTGACTATTTCCTTTAGAAGTTCCAAATCCGTATATACCAATTGCTTTACTTTAGGCCGGCGTACCTTGACAACTACGTCCTGTCCGTTTTGCAGCCTGGCCCGGTGGACTTGTCCTATCGAGGCGGAGCCTAGTGGTTTCTCTTCAAAGTAGGAAAACAATGAGTCTATACTTTGACCAGTTTCTTTTTCTATGATCTTTATTGCCTGATCACTCGGGAAAGGTGGAACTTCGTTTTGAAGCTTCTCGAGTTCCTGGATTAGTGGCAGTGGCAGAATATCAGGACGATTACTAAGAAGTTGCCCCAGTTTAATAAAAGTGGCCCCAAGCTCTTCAGTCACCATCCTTACTCTTTCCCAACGACTGTAATCAAAGACTGATCGATTATGTCTTAACCAGGTAAGTCGCTTATTTTGACGGATAAGGTTTTTTAGTGGTGTATTGACCACTATATCTTCGAATCCATATTTTAGCAATACCCGGATTACATCCCGAATCCTGCTAATATTCTTAATTGTCTGGTTAAAAATCACTATACAGATACATTCCTGGTAAAAATAGAAAAATAAAGGTAAGAAATGTGGCTACGAGAATAATGGCAAGCCAAAATAATAAAAGGCAGTGCCTTATTTAAGACACTGCCTTCTGTAATAAATAGAGTCTTTTACTTTCCGGTGGCTTTCTTAATGGCTCTTTTAGGAGTCACAGGTTTTCTAGGCACCCGGGTGGCTTGAGCGCTTGCTTTGGACATTTTTAAAATTTTATTTTCCAATGCCTTTACACGCTTGTTTAGATCAAGTATTTCTTTGGCTTTTGAAAAGTCAAACTTACTTACAACTTCTTTGGTTATTTTGCTTATTTGCGATTCAATGCTCTTTTTCTTGGATTCGGTTTTTTGAAAAAATTCATCAACGATTTTTTTGCCCTCGTTTTCACTAATTTTCTCCTCATTAACCAACTTGTCGATACTTTTTTGCAGCTTTTCTGCTGTCAACGAAGCTATCCCAACCCCTGTATATACGAACTTCTTAATTAGATCTTCCATTGTAATATATTGTTATTGGTTAAATTGATGTTTATCTGGATTGCTGCCAGGCAATAATTGTTATGCATGCATAACAATATAGGTGTAATGTTAAACCGCAATTTACAAAAAACCAATTCTTTTACTTAGAATTTGCTATTATGATTTTTAATATCCCTGCCCAATAATTTTGGTGCCAGAATAATTCAAAGGATATGCCAACATCTTATTCACAAACTGCTACTCAAGAGAGAATTACTCAGGAAGATATTGAGGCTAACCAAAAATTTCTCAATCAATATTTCGATCCAGATTTTTCCGAAAGCTTGATAACAAATGTGATTGGACCCATCAACGACCATTATTTTAAATGTGAATTCATAGGATTTGATCAATTACCTCAACGTAACAACCTCCAAAGACCGCTGCTTTTTGTAAGCAATCATTCTGGAATGGCTTTTCCGTGGGATGGAATGGTGTTTTCATCTATGATATTGAAGAAAGAAAATTTTAATTTTCGAAATGCCGTAAGGACACTGGCAGCACCCGTATTGTCTCAAAGTAATCTGATGAACCCCTTTATTATTAGGAACTTCTGGAAAATTAATGGTGCGGTAGACGCACGATTCAAGAATTTCGAAATCATGATGCATTGTATTGAGTCGAATCTTTTGATTTATCCGGAAGGAGTTGCTGGTATTGGAAAGGGGTTTAATAGAAAATATCAACTACAAAGGTTCGCTACCTCGTTTGTGAGGATGGCCTTGAAGTACAAGACAGATATTATCCCATTTGCCACCGTCAATGGCGAATATATAAACCCGTATGTTTATTCTTGGCCTTGGTTAAATAAATGGTCTCAAAAAATTGGAATCCCGTATATACCAGTGGGTTTCCATACGCTACTACTGCCCTTTTTCCCCTGGCTTTTTTATTTTGCGCTTCCGGCTCGGTTAACCTACGTGCTGGGTAAAAGAATTAAACCCTATGAGTTGGTTGATAAGCCCTATGATAGACTGACCGAGGAAGATATTAGAAAGGTACGGGACCGAATTAAAGATCAGATGCAGGCAGAGCTTAATCGAGCGGTCGAGAAATTTGGAGAAAAAAAGTATTCATCAGGCAAGTTCATTGGAAATAGTATAAGAAATATTCTCACTTTGAACTACTATTGTCCTCCCGGATGGCCTGTGTTGTTTCACGAGCACCACCGTCTTTATACAAAATACAAAGGGCAGAACTTTAGTATGAACACGGGATTTTGGTCTGGATTATTATACCTGATAAAAAATCCTCTGACTTTGGCATTTTATATCCCAATTTTAGGATGGATACCGCTCTTGATAAAGGGGTATCGTGGCCACCGAATTAATCCTGCCGGTTAATTGTTTAGATTTAGAAACTGAAATATCAAAATGAAAAGTGCCCAACCATCAACCGGCATTTCAGAGTTTAAAGCATAGCAATATTTCTGCAGTTAGCGCTTATTACTTCCGTAATCGCCCCAATTGTTTTAATAATCTTTCTGGATAGTCGGTGATAATACCGTCTACCCCCATTTCAATGCACTTATTCATATCAACTGGGTCATTAATTGTCCAGGGTATAAGGGCGATGTTTTTCTGGTGCAGGTATTGCACCAAAGAGTCAGTAACCAGGTTGTGATCCGGGCTGTATATGCTGGGCTCAAATCCAAGTTGGATAAAATTAAAAAGTGGCCTTTGGCTATTTTCTATCAACAGGGATGTCTTTATACTTGGCGCTTGTGCCCTAACCTCTTGTAGCGTACGGTGATCAAAGGACTGAATAATTGTTTGTTCAGTAATATTCTCTTCACGCACCACGGCAAGCACCAGTTCAACAAATTTGGCAGGTTCGGGATGAAAAATACCATCAAACGCCTTATTGCTCTTGGTTTCAATATTATATCTAACAGCGGGTAGTTTCCATTGGATTCTTTTGCCTTCAACTACTCGAATTACTTCTCTGAGTAAAGGTTTGGGCCCCGGAGCTGATTTCTGATGGATAAATTCTACCGGAGGTTTGGAGCCACAGTCGAATTCCTTGATCTCCTGGTAAGTCATTTCATATATATTGTATTGAAAGTGAGTGGCGGAGTCGATCGTAGAGCCAGAAGTGTCCAGGCAAATTAGATGCGACATGAACGGCTCATGTGAGAGTACTACTTGATGGTCTTTGCTAATCACCACATCCATTTCAAGGGTGCTCACTCCCCATTCCAAGGCCTGAATGAAACCTGCAATGGAGTTTTCCGGTAACGATCCACGGCATCCGCGATGACCCTGTACATCAAGTTCAGAAAGTAACCGCGAGCTATAGTCCTGCTTTTCTATAGGGGCGCAGCCGTATGTCAGATAAATCAGCGCTGCTATGGCAAATGTTCTCAATGTTTTCTTATTCGGTTTGTGGAAGATACAAAATATGCAGGATTCGTGTAGCAGGTTCCATGTCCATCCCTCGTCCCTAACAGAAGACTTTTGGCACTAAAATTGCCTCCGTTTAGTCATATTATTAATCTCGCCATATGAAAAAGCCATACATAACTTTCATTTCTAAATTTTGTGTGTTATGTGTATTAAGAGAATTTTTATATGGTGCGCTCTTATGGGTGTAGTACTTTCCTGTAGTGAGCACGATGAAATTGAGCCCCTTCCGGAAAAATTTCCCAATGTAGATCGTGAACTACGGATTTATTTTCAAAGATTTGAGGATCAGGCAGCTGCCAGAGGGCTTTCGGTGGACCTAACCGCTACGGGTATTACCGGGACTATCCTGGAAATTGATGAAAATCATATTTTGGGACGATGTTCATTTCCTCGTACTCAACCCAACCGGGTAACAATCGATCAGTCATTTTGGATGCGGGGCTCAGACCTTTTCAGGGAGTTTGTGGTCTTTCATGAGTTGGGTCATTGCTTTTTGTTCCGGCCGCATTTGGAAGAACGTCTGGTCAATGGGGCCTGTGCCAGTATCATGCGTAGTGGGAATGGTCCTTGTTTGGACAACTACTCTCAAAGAACCCGTATATTTTATATTGATGAATTGTTTGATCATAAGCCCAGTGCATTAACCGTCAGATAGATTTATGCGGGGTGTTAAAATAGTAAATAGAGTTGCGAAAGTCCTGCCAGGCCACCCAGGATAGCTCCCACTGCGAAAAGCTTCCACTCATCTTCTTCAAAGATGGGGTGTAAAAAGCTTGCAAACTCCCAGGGTGGCAGGGCTTGCATTTTTCTGCTCAAGGTATTTTCCAGGTCCAGGGCTTCTTCTGTATAATTGAATGCCTGGCTAATGATTATTCTTAGATCTTCCATAAAACTGGAATATGCGATATTCTTTATAATTTCATATTTTTTTGATCCTGTAATAAGTTGAATCAGTTCTTTTGAGCTTCCTGCGGCCGTGTCAACTGCTTTGGCGATGTGTTTTTTTTTATCAATTTGGAAACAGCACCAGACTTTGAACCAAAAAATATATCATCCAAGATCTTGGAAGAGGTCAATATCTGTCCTGCAATTATGGTGGCGTATTCTTCAGAAACCTCTTTTTGTCTTTTAATGAAAAGACCCTGTATATGAAAATTGCCAAACCTCCAGGGCTTCAGTGGCTTGAAAATTAATTTCAGGGCCAGCCAATTTGTAATGAATCCCACGGAAACACCAGCCATAGGTAAAAACCACCATGGTTGAAAAAAATACCAAACCAACATCTGAACCAGTCCGAAAATAAATCCGAAGTAAGCCCCCGATCTTTCTATGAACTTAAACTCTTTTGCCCCACATTTTAAGAAAATCTTATTTAATAATCCCTTGTCCGCTACCAGCGTGGAAATTACCATAGTACGGAGATCGAAGAATTCTAAAATATTGAGATTTATCTCCTTCATCAATTTTTCAACAGTAAGGGGCAGGTCCTCTTTAACAGCATCATAAAATTTTTGTTTTACCGTATCGGGTAGTCTCAACCATAGAGTCTGAGCCTGGGTGTTCATTACTTCATCAATGATTTTCTTGGACACCCGCTCGAGTTCAGGAGCCATTTCCACCACCATCTGATCAGAATCAAGATATGCGAATTGATCTTCGATTTTCATTAGATTTCTGGTAATTAGGTCCACAGCCTTTCCTGCCATCACTCCAGCCTTTGAAGGAATGATACCTTGCCATCCTAGGTACGGCGGAATTCCAATAAATTCAAGGGGATAAAAAGTCATTCTAAGCGCCAGGATGTTGGTGGTCCAACCAATCAAGCCACTAATAATAGGGATAAGTCCATAAATCCAGTTTTCAATCAGGAATTCCATTTCGAGACACAAACTAATAATTATTTTCTTAATTTAGCCTGGGTTTATATAGGTCCGTATTATTTTTCTCACTAGCTGTTGATCAGAAATTTATTGAATGTTATGGATGTGGTTCTAAGAATGCAGCTCAATGTCTTGATCCATCTGGCAATGGTGGATGGGGAAATTTCAAAAGAAGAGAAAAAAACGCTGGAAGGTATTGCTGCTAATCATGGCGTAAGCGCATTTCAGCTTGAAGAAATGATTCTGTACCCAAAACCGATCGAATCTTTGGGAGCATTAAGTAACGATGTCAAGTTCGATTACCTTTACAGTATTGTTCATCTGATGAATATTGATGAAGAGATTGATCAACGAGAGATACATTTTTGTCAGAATATGGCGCTCCGACTGGGTTATTACAAGGAAGTAATCGACGAACTTTGGTCCGAGATACTTGAGGACAAGCATCTTAAAAAGGACAGGGAAGCATTAAAGAAAAAAATCCAGAAATTTAACCCGTATATCTAATACTACAGACAGGTCATCCACCTGAGCCAGGCCTACTTTTCAAGTAACATTTCTTCAAACTTGCTAAAAGTATGTTCTGGGTTGATCCCGCAACTTAGATGGTAGTTTATATGTTCGACCAGGTCATCAACTACTCCAGAAGCAAAATCCAGTTGATTGACCAACTGCTTACAAACAGTTTCTTCTCTTGGGTCGATTTCACCGTCAATCATCATCATCCAAACAAAGTCAAAAATCATTCTAAACCGTAAATAATAGTTGTCGGGTATTAACACATGAGTCTGTTCAGTAGATTCCTTTATCTTCTGGAAATCCATATTGTTAATACCCATTTTTTCCGCAGTATATAACAAGTACTCCTCTTCACGCTGATCCAGATGAGCATCTGCCAGGGCAATACGGAAAAGTTGTTTTAAATAGTTCTTTTTATGATCCAATTGTTTCATTCACCTCACCAATAATATTGAACTCCAAAGTATTAAAACCAAGTAAAGCGAACCAGGGAAAATCAGCTTCTATATTCCATATGTAATAATTCCATTAAAATCGGATACCGGTTAATAATGGATGAAACATCTGCTAATAGTGAGACTGATGTAAGATTCCATGACAAAGATCACCAAACCAGCTGCTCCGATAACAGTATGCCTGCTGCCAGTTTGTTTTAAAACGAGAGTCTGCATTTAAATGCCTTCACTTTCGGTTTACCCTATGACTGCTTAATAGATTTTACCACATTATCAGTAATAATCTCAACCGAGTAATATATCCGTGTATTTCCAATAGTTGGACTCATATTTTGTACATAACTTCGGGCATCAATAATTTAAATAAAAAATTAAACTCGGTAAATATGTTTAGTAAAGTAGAAGCTCAAGGTACGGTAGAATCCAACACAATTATTGGAACAGGTACTTCAATTGAAGGCAATGTTGAATCTTCGGATAATGTGCGCGTGGAAGGCAAATTAAAAGGTACCATAAAGACTAAATCCAAAATTGTCTTGGGTGCATCTGGGGTGATTGAAGGAGATATATTTGCGCGTAATGCGGAAATCCAGGGTACCGTAAAAGGAAAACTGGAAGTAACCGAGTTGTTAATATTGGGTGAAGGTTGTAAAGTTCATGGAGACATTATTGCCCATAAACTGGAAGTCCGGGATGGAGCCTCATTTAACGGTGATTGCTCTATGGGTGTCAAAACCAAAGAGATCAAGTTGGAGAGCGACAATGTGGAATCTCCAAGCTTGATGACTGCAAATTAAATATAAGTATCTAGCTGAGTATTTTTTTGATATATGCAGGTTGAAAATTCAAACGAATTTTTAACCTGCAATTTTTTTGTCTTTTTGGCTGAATCAGACCATTAAGTTTCTACGATTTGATTTATCTTTAAAACCTTATACGTAAGTCGTTTCATTAATGAGAACAGAATTACAGGTAGATGCGGACGCATTGACCCGATTTTTAAAGAAACTGTTGATCCGTCAGATTGATCAACCTGCTCAAAAATGGCTTCTGGATAAATTAGAACTACTAAACCGGCAGCCCCAGCCCAGAGACCTCTTTTTGATGTTTAGTGCTATACCTAGATTTATTGGAAAGAGCAATCTGGATGTAACCAATGATGATAAAATTCGAGCAAGTGAATTAAGGAAGGGCTTCAGTTTAGAAAGTTGGACGGTACCACAGACCGCGAGAGTACTTGCGCTTTGCAGTTTTCAATTTAAAGATGCCAGCGCCTTCCTCCGGTTGTTAGATCAAATATTTAGTATTGCTGAAGTTACAGAACTGGTAGCACTCTACAGTGCCCTGCCGCTATTACCTTATCCGGATATGCTAACTACAAGGGCCTCAGAGGGAGTTAGGACCAACATGTCAGTTGTATTTGATGCAGTAGTGCTAAACAATCCATACCCTTATGAGTATTTGGACCAGCCTGCCTGGAATCAAATGGTGTTGAAAGCTCTTTTTATGGAAAGACCGCTGTACAAAATTTACGGTCTTGCAGAACGTTCCAATAAAGAATTGAGCAAAATGATAGCTAATTTCGCCCATGAAAGATGGGCGGCGGGGCGCTCAACATCACCGGAAATGTGGAGACCAATAGGTAACAAGGGAACGGAGGGTATTTACAAAGATCTTGAAAAGCTTGTAGCAATGGACCATCCAGATCAGCAGGCAGCCGCTATGCTGGCTGCTAAAGCATTAAACTCCGAGGAGGCTAAATCCTTCATGAATCATCATTCTTTAATCGCAGCTGATGTTTTAGAGCATAAAGTTACCTGGGATGACATTGGAAAACGTTGGTGGGAGCAACATAACTGAACAAAATTAAGATAATAGACATGTTTATAGATCCACATATACATATGACCTCACGCACCACTGACGATTACCAGGGTATGCAGGAAGCAGGGATTGTCGCCATTATTGAGCCGGCGTTTTGGCTTGGTCAGCCACGTACTTCCGCTGGTTCTTTCAAGGATTACTTTAGTAGCCTGGTGGGCTGGGAAAGATTTAGAGCCAGCCAGTTTGGCATTAAGCATTACTGTACCATTGGACTCAATTCCAAGGAGGCCAACAACGAGGCCCTGGCTGAGGAAGTAATGGAGCTTCTACCCTTATTTGCTTGTAAAGAGGGTGTAGTGGGTATAGGTGAAATCGGGTTTGATGATCAAACTGACATTGAAGAAAAATATTTTAGACAACAACTTGAACTGGCGAAAGAGTTAAATCTTCCGGTGCAGGTGCACACGCCACACAGAGATAAGAAACGGGGAACAACTAGAAGCATGGACGTGATACAAGAACATGGCATTGACCCTGGGTTAGTGATCATAGATCACAACAATGAAGAGACCTTAAGGGAAGTACTTGACCGGGGGTATTGGTGTGCATTTACTATTTATCCATTTACTAAAATGGGCAATAAGCGAATGGTGGCAGTAGTTCAAAAGTTTGGAAGTGAAAGGATCATTGTTGACAGCTCTGCTGACTGGGGAATCAGCGATCCATTGGCGGTACCTAAAACCGCAGGACTTATGGCAAAAAGTGGAATAAAGGAAGAAGACATTAGGCTCACATGCTACCAGAATGCGCTTACCGCCTATGGACAAAGCGGTCAAATGAATGAAAGTGACTGGTCTGATGAGTCAGTGGACCAAACTCAGCTTTTTGAAGGAAATTCTGTGCTGAGGGGACAACGACCTGACGCCGCATCCGACATCATAAGATAGCCTCATTGGATATGAGTAAATTCAGGGCATATCTTACGCTAATGCGGCTACCCAATCTACTCACTGCTCTGGCTGATATACTGGCAGGTTTTGCGGCATCTTTCGCTTTTCAACATACCGTTGGTAATGATATTTTTGGATTCTTCCGGCATGATTTGCCGTGGGACAAACTGGGGTTGATCGGGGTAGCGAGCATGTGTTTATATGCTGGAGGGGTGGTCCTTAATGATTTTTTTGATGCCGCCTTGGATCAATTGGAGCGGCCAGAACGCCCCATTCCTTCAGGACTGGTATCTCGCTTAAGAGCTTGCGTTATGGGTGGCACTCTGCTATTACTAGGGGTTACATTGGCTTTTCTGTCCACCCTAACCAGCGGTTGGATTGCCCTGGGTGTGAGTGCATTGGTGCTCTCTTACAATATCATTACTAAGAGAAATGATTTTTTCGGTCCACTGAATATGGGATTATGCCGGGGAGGCAATTTATTGCTGGGCATAAGTATTTATCCTCAGCAGGTGGTTCCTCTGGGCTTCTTGGTAATCATCCCAATTATCTATATTTCAGCAATAACGCTGGTCAGTCGGGGCGAAGTACACGGAAGTAGCAGAACATCTTTTAATCTGGCGATGATAATGTACTTGCTAACTACGGTAATGGTACTTTCGCTAGCCGTTTTAAAACAGTTTGAAGTATTGAACAGTTTAATTTATTTGGCATTCCTTCTTTTGGCAGTGTTGCCACCTTTGTTCAGGGCAAGAAGCAGCAATGACCCTTTTAAAATCGGATTGGCGGTAAAAAACGGCGTTTTGGGACTGATAATTTTAAATGCTGCTGTTGCTTCCGGATTTGCTGGCTGGTTTTTCGGCTTAATGTTATTAATATTGCTTCCTTTTTCCATATTATTGGCAAGAGTGTTTGCGGTTACCTAAGTGTATTCATGAAATCTTTGAAACAATCTTTTACTGTCTCATATCAGTATGATGTACTGTTTACCCAGAGTCTTTTCAATACAGACAATAATTCTCTGCTCAAAGTACTGGATGCTGGAAATGGACCCAAAAAAGTACTATTTGTGGTTGATCAGGGAGTAATTGATCATCATCCACAACTGCTACCAAATATACGGCAATACACCACCCAACATTCCGACCAGATCGTTTGCGTGCAAACTCCGATGGTCATACCAGGTGGCGAGCAATGTAAAAATGACTACAGGCTGGTGGAGATGCTGATACAGACTATAAACGATCTGGGAATTGACCGGCACTCCTACGTAGCCGCTATTGGAGGTGGTTCGGTGCTTGACGCGGTGGGTTTTGCTGCCGCTATCAGTCATCGGGGTATCCGGCTAATCAGGATTCCAACCACCGTGCTTTCACAGAACGACTCCGGTGTGGGAGTTAAGAATGGGGTGAATGCCTTTGGTAAAAAGAACTTCATTGGCAGTTTTGCGCCGCCGGTGGCGGTTATAAACGACAAAGAATTCCTACATACCCTGGACATCAGGGACTGGAGATCAGGTATAGCTGAAGGTATCAAGGTAGGTTTGATAAAAGACGCTGCTTATTTTAAGTTTATTGAAGATAATGCCGAAAAACTGAAACACCGTGATATGAAGGTGATGGAGCATTTAATCTATAGATGCGCTGATCTACATTTGCAACACATTGCCTCCGGTGACCCTTTCGAAATGGGGTCATCAAGGCCGTTGGATTTCGGCCACTGGTCCGCTCATAAATTAGAACAGCTGACTGGCTATGAGATCAGGCACGGAGAGGCCGTAGCGGTGGGAATGGCCCTTGATTCTGTATACTCATGCCTGGAGAATAAACTGTCAAAGCCTGATCTCAAGCGGCTCCTTGACTTGATGAAATTTCTGGGATTTGACCTGTATCACCCTGGATTGAGCAATCCTGAACTATTACAAGGCCTTCGAGATTTTCAGGAACACTTGGGAGGTCAATTGACTATTACGCTATTGGAAAGCATTGGCACTGGTATAGAGGTCCATCGTATGGATTCAGAACTGGTATTGAAAAGCATTAAATTATTGGAGGACTATCAAAATAATAACGTCCTTGATTTATGAGATTGCCTTTAAATGGTCATTTAACCTACTGTACAAACATACATCCAGGCGAGACTTGGGTAGAGGTGTTCACATCACTTCAAGCCCATTTGCCAGTGGTAAAGCAACTGGTGTCACAAGATGGTGATATGGGTATTGGTTTGCGGCTGTCCAACCAGGCAAGCATTGAGCTTACACAGCTGGGAATCGGTCCTTTTTTGGAGTGGATGCAGGAGCACGGGTTCTACCTGTTCACCATGAATGGTTTCCCATACGGCGGATTTCATAGAAAACTTGTTAAGGATCAGGTACACCAACCAGACTGGACTACCGATGAACGAGTGAAATACACCAATAGGTTGTTTGATCTTTTAGCTCAAATGCTCCCAGAAGGTATGGATGGTGGTATTAGTACTTCCCCACTCTCTTACAAACCCTGGTGGAAAGGGGAGCAATATGATGAGGTTTTCAGGGCTGCTACTAAAAATTTATTAAAAATTGTAGTACAGTTACATCGCTATCGTCAGGATCAGGGCATTACGCTTCATTTAGATATAGAACCAGAGCCTGATGGACTCATTGAAAACTCACTGGAAACAATCCGGTATTTTGATGACTGGCTAATACCGTTAGGTAAAAAATACCTTATTGGACAATTCGAAATTACCAAGGATGAAGCAGAGGAGATCATAAGAAGACATGTAACGGTCTGCTATGATGTTTGTCATTTTGCTGTGGCCTATGAGTCACCAGCTGAAGCAATGTCCCGTTTTTTGGAAGCAGGAATTGGCATAGGCAAAATCCAGATCAGTTCAGCGCTTAAATGTGATTTTACCGACCATCGGCAATCACGGCAAGTTTATTCAAAGATATTTGAGTCACTCGATGAACCGACTTATTTACATCAGGTGGTAGCCCGTGATTCTGGAAATAATTTACATCAATATCCTGATCTGCCTCAGGCATTGGAGTACATTAACCGCCCGGAAACGGCTGAATGGCGTACACATTTTCATGTGCCGGTATTTATTGAGTCCTATGGCTTGCTGCAATCAACACAAGCTGATATAAGGGAAGTGCTGCAACTATGGAGCAACTCACCTATGACCAGTCACTTGGAGGTAGAAACCTACACCTGGGAGGTGCTTCCTGAAGAATTGCAAATTGAAATCAATACATCCATCACCAGGGAATTGATTTGGGTAATTGAGCAACTGAAATAGTCGTTATGCAAAGGACAGTTGTCATTGATGTAGTGGGTCTTAGTGACCGGGTAATTGGAGCTCACACGCCTTTTCTTCAAAAGTGGTCACAGCAAGTGCCTAAAAATCATATCAAGCCCCTGGTACCGGCCGTTACCTGTTCCATGCAGACTACTTTCCTTACCGGTCAACAACCCAGAACACACGGAATAGTTGGAAATGGGTGGTACTTTAAAGACGAATGTGAGATAAAGTTTTGGCGACAATCAAATAAATTGGTGGAAGCGCCTAAGATCTGGGAAGCCGCCCGGGAATTGGACCCGGATTTTACCTGTGCCAACCTATTTTGGTGGTACAATATGTATTCCAGTACTGACTATTCGGTTACTCCACGGCCTAACTACTTGGCAGATGGCCGGAAGATCCCTGACGTATACAGCAATCCCCCGAAGCTACGTGACCATCTGCAACAGCGCTTTGGTCAGTTCCCCCTGTTCGATTTTTGGGGTCCAAAAACTACCATCCGGGCCAGTAAGTGGATTGCCAATGCGGCCATAAACATTGAAGAAGAGCATCAACCTACACTTTCTTTGGTGTATCTTCCTCATCTGGATTATTGCTTGCAAAAGTTTGGACATGATCCAGACAAGATTGGCTCAGACTTGAAAGAGATAGACCAACTAATTGAAAAACTGGTGGTCTTCTATGAGGGTCGAGGTGTACGAGTAGTTTTGCTTTCAGAATACGGCATTACCGAAGTATCCAATCCAATATCTTTAAATAGGGTGTTGAGGGAAAACGGTTGGCTACAGGTGCGAGAAGAACGTGGACTGGAGTTGCTGGATGCCGGTGCCAGCAAGGCCTTTGCGGTGGCTGATCATCAGGTTGCTCATGTTTATATTAAGAATTCTCAAGACATTTCTTCTGTCAGATCTACTTTAGAGAGAATAGAAGGAGTAGCCGATGTATGGGGAGCTGAGGAAAAGAGCATTAATCAAATGGACCATCACCGGAGTGGCGATCTGATGGTTTTGGCCCGACCGGACAGTTGGTTTACGTATTACTACTGGCTTGATGACGCCAAGGCCCCGGATTTTGCCCGCACTGTGGACATACACCGGAAGCCGGGTTACGATCCCGTAGAAATGTTTGCCGACCCACAAATAAAATGGCTAATGGCTAAAGTAGGATGGAAGCTTTTGAAGAAAAAACTAGGATTCAGGGTGCTGATGGATATCATACCGCTGGACCCTTCTTTGATCAAAGGGTCACATGGGATTGTGCCACAAGACCCAGTTGACTGGCCGGTATTATTTTCCAGTGGTTTGTCTCCTGGTGCCACCCTGAACGCTGCCGGAGTATACCAGGTAATTTGGAATCAACTTACGAATCAGCAGTCTGCTTGACCTTGTTAGCCAATAAATGCCATCCCATGGCTAATCCGCCAATAAGCAATCCGAGAGATTCACGGGCTTCCTCAATCGCCGGTGTATAGCTACCATCTTCCTTCAGTAATATACCTTCGAAAGTATCAGGCCAATGCATTCCAGCCCCAGCTAAGAAAGCTATTAATGCTATCCATAGTACTGGTCGGCGAACCTTTTCAAGGTATACCAAAATTGACAATAAGGCTGCGGCTCCATAGATTAATATCCAAATCATAGCATCCGGATCATTGAATTGGAAAACAGCAAACAATGTGAAAAGTAGGGTCCAAAATATCGCACCAATCTTTTTCATAAGAATGAATATTTAGGTCCATATTACGCATTATCCTTTATAGGCCAAATTATTTTGCTGCAGGATTTTAGTTTAAATTGAGTTTCGTTATATTATTTATTCATTTAAAATAACTCCCTGGTCATGAGATTCCATTTATTAGTCATGGTGACAATATTTTTCACAGGCTGTCAATCTGGTCCTTCAGCCCAGGAAACTAATCTTGATCCAATAGGGGAGGTAGTAGTATTTACTAATGTGAACGTAATCACAATGGAGAGTGAAACGCCATTGATGAGACAAACTGTAGTCATTGAGAATGATATAATTTCCAATATTTCTCCGGAAGGAAAGTATCCTGAAGGAGCACAGCTGATAGATGGCAGTGGCAAATATTTAATTCCTGGATTGGCCGAGATGCATGCCCACATCCCCCAACAGAGTGAGGAGCTCATCCAGGAAACCTTGTTTTTATATCTTGCCGCTGGAGTAACTACCATTCGGGGAATGCTGGGACATCCAAGACATCTGGAGTTACGAACCCAGGTAGCCGAGGGTTCGATATTGGGACCCCATATCTATACTTCAGGACCATCAATTAATGGCAACACTGCGCCAGATACTGAAACTGCAGCCCAAATGGTAAGAGAACACAAAGAAGCTGGTTATGATTTCTTAAAGTTACATCCGGGATTAAAAAGGGAAGTGTTTGATGTAATAGTGATTACCGCCAAGGAGGTTGGAATCCCCTATGCTGGACATGTTTCAAGAGATGTTGGGGTTCGCCATGCACTAGACTCGGACTATGCCAGCATTGATCACATTGATGGTTATGTGGAGGGCTTGGTCCCCCCTGAAAAAGGAGTTGACCCTGAAGAAAATGGATTTTTTGGGATAAACTTTACAGATCTGGTAGATGAAGCGCTATTGCCTGCCCTCATTCAGACTACCATTGACCACCATGTTTGGGTGGTGCCTACGCAGTGCCTGGCAGAAAGGTGGGCAGGTCCCTCGTCAACCTTGGTTCTGTTGGCCGATAAGGAAATGGCATACATGTCAAAGGAAACCCTGGGACGGTGGGAAGAAAGCAAGAAACAGATGCAGGCGAATGCTGCCTATGACCCAAACAGGGCCCGACGTTTCGTTGAGCTCCGAAGGCGGATTATCAAAGCAATGTATGATAGCGGTGTTGGTGTTTTACTGGGGTCAGATGCTCCACAGGTATTTAATGTACCCGGGTTTTCTATTCAGCATGAAATTGAAATGTATGTAGCCGCCGGATTGACTCCTTATGAGGCGTTGTTGACGGGAACTGTAAACCCTGCCAAATACTTTGGGAGAGAAAATGATCGGGGGTTGATAAAGGAAGGATATCAGGCTGACCTGCTGTTGGTGGACGGAAATCCGCTTACTGACATTTCGAATTTGGGGAAAAGGTCAGGAATAATGATCCGTGGCAGGTGGATGTCTCAGGACCATATTGAACAAAGACTGGCAGCAATCGCTGAAAAGTATGGGAATTAGATTCCTAGCCACTAATTGATACCCGGCGGAAATCTTTAACCGTCAATCCTTGCTTCACCGTTTCGAGATACCTGGAAACTGTCAGAGAATTGTCTTTGACAAACGTCTGATTCAACAAAGTATTCTCCTTATAAAATTTGTTCAGTTTACCAGAGACAATCTTGTCAATGATATTTTCAGGCTTGCCTTCGGCAATGGCTTGCTCCCTGCCAATAGCCATCTCTCTTTCTACCACCGTAGTGTCTACCTGATCCTTGTCGACAGCTACCGGGTTCATGGCAGCAATCTGCATGGCAACATCTCTTCCTGCAATGTCAACATCAGAACCATTGCTTCCGTTCAGAGCAACCAACACTCCTAGTTTGTTGCCTGCATGTATATAGGCAACTATTTTATCGGCCTCCAATCTTTCGTAGGCGCTGATTTCGATTTTCTCACCAATCTTGCCTATTAGATCTATAACTTTTTCACCTATGGTCAAGTCTCCTGAGGACAGGGCCAATAACTCATCAATACTGCCGGGGTTTTGAGATACTGCTTGAGCTAATATTTCAACACCCAGAGTTTGGAAATTTTCGGTTTTTGCCACAAAATCCGTTTCACAATTCAGGGCGATCAAAACCCCTTCATGGCCATTCGCATCAGTTTTTACAAAAACAGAGCCTTCAGAGGTCTCACGATCTGCACGTGAAGCAGATACTTTTTGCCCTTTCTTTCTCAACAGGTCAATGGCAACTTCAAAATCACCATTTGCTTCGGTAAGCGCTTTTTTACAATCCATCATACCGGCACCGGTCATCTTCCTTAGCTTGTTAATATCTTGGGCGGTAATACTCATTATTTTATGATTCCTATTTAGACTCTTCTTTTACTTTTTCGGCAGCGGCTGCTTGCTCAATGGCATTGTTTTCATCGAGCTTTCTCTTATTCTCTTCTTCTTGTTTTAGGCGGGCTGCTTCTTTCTCCTTTAAGCGTTCGTTCAAACCTTGCTCAACAGCAGCGCCAACTGCTTTGGTGATAATAGCAATAGATTTAAATGCATCGTCATTGCCGGGAATAGGGAAATCTACTAGTTCCGGGTTTGAGTTGGTATCAACCATTGCGAACACTGGAATATTGAGCTTAAAGGCCTCTTTAACAGCTATGTGTTCTCTTTTGATATCTATAATGAACAAAGCCGCTGGCAATCGTGTTAAGTCAGCTATTCCTCCCAATACTTTGTGAAGTTTGGTTTTTTCGCGGTCAACCATAAGCCGCTCTCTTTTTGCCAGATTCTTGAAGCTATCCTCTTTCATCTTCTTCTCCATACCTGACATCTTCTTCAGGGATCGCCGAATAGTGGCAAAGTTGGTCAACATACCTCCCAACCATCGCTCGGTCACATAAGGCATGTTAAGTCTTTTCGCTTCATCTGACACAATCTCTTTTGCTTGCTTCTTGGTAGCTACAAAGAGAATTTTACGTCCTGTCCTTACGATCTGACTCAGCGCTTTTGAAGCCTCGTTAAGAGAAGTGAGTGTCTTATTTAAATCGATCACATGGATTCCGTTGCGCTCCATGAAAATAAAGGGAGCCATACGAGGGTCCCATTTACGGGTTAAGTGCCCAAAATGGACACCAGCCTCTAGAAGATCGTTGTATTCTAATTTTGCCATTCAAAAACTTGTTTTGAGCTATCTATCGTTTACTGAATTGGAAAGCTCTTCTTGCTTTTCTTTTTCCGTATTTCTTTCTTTCAACCATTCTTGGGTCCCTGGTGAGAAAACCTTCCTGTTTTAAGATCGGCCGGAATTCACTATTTATTTTACACAAAGCCCTGGAGATGGCCAATCTAATGGCCTCTGCTTGACCCGTGGATCCACCACCTAGAACATTTACTTTGATGTCGTATTTATTGTCGACATCTGTGGATACCAGAGGTTGTTTGATAATGGTTTGTAAAATAGGCGAAGGGAAATAATGAGCCATCTCCCTGTTATTTACCTCGATCCGTCCTTTCCCTGGTTTTACATAGATCCGGGCCACGGAGGTTTTTCTTCTACCTATAGTGTTGATCAATTCCATTTATTGAATTATAAGTTAATAGTCTTTGGTTGCTGTGCCTCATGAGGATGTTCAGCACCCTCATATATATATAAATTGTGAAACAAGGCCCGTCCCAGCCGATTCTTGGGCAACATTCCCCTAACGGCTTTCTCGATGACCTTGGTTGAGGATTTAGCCATTAGCTGTTTAAGAGTGGTGGTTTTTTGCCCTCCAGGATACCCTGAATGACTTATATAAACCTTATCATCCCACTTTTTGCCAGTTAATCTGATCTTGTCAGAGTTGATTACAATCACATTGTCCCCGCAATCTACATGTGGAGTAAAATTAGGCTTATGTTTTCCTCTAATGCGTTTGGCAACTTCACTGCACATACGCCCCAAAACCTGCCCCTCCGCATCTACTACTACCCATTGTTTGTCGACATTCGCCTTGTTCGCGGATAATGTCTTATAACTTAAAGTGTCCACTGCTTATCATTTAACTTTAAAATGCCTTCAAAAAGGGTCACAAAGATAGACGCTTATTATTTGAAATGCAATAGTGGCCTCTTTAGTTTTCAAGCAGATTTAGCCTCCTATATTCCAGTGTTAAGTTAAGCATACTTTAGCCAAACCAAGTCTTGTTCTTTTTGCCCCATACTTCTTTAAAAAATACTTGCGTAACTATGGCTATGCGTATATTTTTTGCATCGCCTGGGACAAAAATACCTGCGACTTATACGACACAGTATACTGAACTTAACACCAGCCTTGATTGTAGGCTCTGTATTTGTCTAGTTGTTTCAGAGTTACTTTAATATCTTTTGGATATTCTGCTTCAAATATTTCTGACTTATTCTCCGAGATTTGAAACCTAAGGCTTTGGGCGTGAAGGGCTGGCCGTGCTATGAGGGCACGTTCTACAGTGTCTTTTCTTAAATTATAGTGTCGTTTTATGCTTGACAAAAAAAGCTCATGTCCACCATAGCTAGGGTCTCCGACAATAGGGGCACCCAATGCAGACAAATGCACCCTTATCTGATGTGTTCTTCCCGTCGTGGGCTTACATTGCACCAGTGTATACAATCTAAATTGTTCAAGGGTGTTAACTGTAGTCTCTGAATCTTTTCCTGACATATGAGAGACCCGCACATGTCCGCGTCGACCCAGGTGTAACGGCAGGCTGACAGTTTCATTATTGAATTGATGCTGGCCCTCAACTATAGCATGATAGACTTTTTCCACTGATCTATTCTGAAATTGCATGGACATAGACCGATAGGCCTTTTGATGCTTGGAAAATACTAGTACTCCAGAGGTGTCCTTGTCCAGTCTGTGGCACACCTGTGCTTCATCATGGTAACGGCGTGCCTGATCCAGTAGGCAAATCTCATGGTTCCGGTCCGAAAGGGTTGAGATTCCCGGCCATTTATTGATAATCAGATAGTTATCGTCTTCGTGTATTATGGAATTTGTAAATTTGGCTATATTCAATGATTCAACGGTTTGTTTTAGGCAATTCAAAGTAAAAATCCGAACCTTTGTCAGGAGTACTTTTTACGTGTATTTGGCTGTCATGCTGCTCCAGTATATGCTTTACAATGGCCAAACCAAGTCCAGTTCCTCCTTGGTTGGCAGATTTTTTTCTGCTT
>CAZAWQ010000094.1:0-14725 GCA_964488585.1 uncultured Roseivirgaceae bacterium | reverse complement strand
TATTGCAGGTGTTGGAAGCCGCGGCCAAAAACGATGAATACCGGGAGGGATCAGATGAACGAAAGGTGGCGGATTTCTTTGCTATTGGAATGGATTCGATTCAAGCTGAGAGATTGGGAATTAAACCTTTGAAACCAGCTTTGGACCATATTAATAACATTCAGCAGGTAGATGATCTTCAAGCTTACTTATCGATACAGCAAATGAGATGGGGAGAGGCATTTATTGGCTTCGGTATACTTCCTGATTTTAAAAACAGTAAAGTAATGGCTACCTACTTGGACCAATCAGGTATGGGTTTGCCTGACAGGGACTACTATACAAAAACGGATGAAACTTCCAAGGAGTTGCGAAAAAAGTACCTGAAGCACGTAGCTCAGATGTTGCAGTTTATTGATTATTCACCTGATGAGGCTGCCAGTGCTGTAGAAATAATTATGGCAATAGAGACACAATTGGCAAAGGCAGCCTTAACCAATGTAGAAAGAAGGGATTGGTCGCTTTTGTATAACAAGTATGCAGTGGTAGATCTCTCTGAGTTGTCTACCGTTTTCCCCTGGAAAAAGTATTTAGATGATATGGGTGTACATGATCTAGATACTCTGATAGTAATGGAACCCAGGTTTTTCAAGGCGTTTAATGAAATTATTACTACTGTGCCGGTGTCCAGTTGGAAACATTACCTGCGTTGGCACTTAATTGATGAAGCCTCACCCTATTTGAATCATGATATCGTGAAGGCGAATTTTGATTTCTTCGGCAAAGAATTGGCAGGTACCAAGTCCATAAAACCCAGATGGAAAAGGGTATTGTCACAAACAAATACGGCTTTGGGTGAGGCCCTTGGAAAACTATATGTATCAGAAACATTTCCTCCTGAAGCTAAAGAAAGCGCTGAGGAAATGGTACACAATATATTGTCGGTATTTGGAGATCGCATAAGGAAATTGAACTGGATGTCTGACTCCACTAAAGAACGGGCCCTGGAGAAACTGAGTACTTTTAATGTAAAAATTGGTTACCCCAATAAATGGCGAGATTATTCTGACCTTGTTGTAGAAAAGTCGGATGTAGAAAGTAACATGTCGGGATATGGCTCTTACTATGAAAACGTCCAAAATGCCAATCGTTTCGACTTTGAGAATAATCTTGACAAGCTTGGTAAATCGGTCGATCGAGAAGAATGGCATATGAACCCTCAAACAGTCAATGCCTACTATAATCCCTTGTTCAATGAGATTGTGTTTCCAGCGGCCATTCTGCAACCTCCGGTTTATAATTACCTAGCGGATGCGGCGGTAAATTATGGAGGTATTGGGTCAATCATAGGGCATGAAATAAGTCATGGTTTCGATGATTCTGGTAGCAGGTTTGATGCAGAGGGCAATATGAATAATTGGTGGACGAAGGCTGACTCGGTACATTTTAAGGAGAGAACCGAATTGTTGGTTTCTCAGTTTGCAGCTTACGAGCCATTGGATAGTGTAAAGGTTAATGGAGCGCTTACTCTGGGAGAGAATATTGGAGATTTGGGCGGGGTCAGTGTAGCCTATGATGGGTTGCAGCGCTATCTGGCAGAAAATGGACGCCCGGAAAATATAGATGGGTATACACCCGAACAAAGATTTTTTCTTTCCTGGGGAAATATCTGGCGTATAAAATACAGGGATGAGAAGTTGAAAACCCTTATAAACGTCGACCCTCATTCACCAAATATGTATCGAGCGAATGGCCCAATAAGTAATTTGCCAGAGTTTTACGACGCATTTAATGTTAATTCTGGAGATGGCATGTGGCGGCCCGATAGCCTGAGGGTAGAGATTTGGTAAGTCATGAGTTATTTGGTTTGAGTGGGCTCTTTATTGATGCTCATGAGAATACCTAATACTTAAAATTCATAGCCAATAATCAATAGGACGTTTGTCAATGTGCGAAAAATTCCGATTTTTGTATCTGAACTTAAAATTTGCTAATGGGAAAAGGTGACAGAAAGACCAGAAGGGGTAAGATAACCAAAGGGACTTTTGGGGTTAGTCGTCGAAGACGGCCAGCCAGCCCTCAAATAATTGTTAAAGGTGCATCAAAAACCAAGGCCGCAGCCAGCGCCAAAAAAAGCACACGTACTGTTAAAAAACCCGTGGCAGTTAAGGTGGAGGAAGCAGTGGCAGTGGTGGCAGCACCAGAAGTTGTGGAAGCTGTAGAGATTCCCAAAGAGGTGGTAGAGAAGCAAGTGATAGCGGAAAAGCAACTGAAAGAAGAGCAGTCGAAAACTGAAAAGCAAGCAGCCAAACAGGTAAAAGCCCAAGAGAAAAAGCCTGAGGAGGAAAAGACGGCAGAGAAAAAAGAAGAAAAGCCGAAGGTCACCAGGAAACCCGCTGCCAAAAAAAGCGCCGCAACAACAGCTAAGCCTGCTGCAGCAGGCAAGGCTGCCACAGCAGCTAAATCAACCGTGAAAACTAAAAAAACGGCTCCAAAAACTAAGAGTTCAGCGAAAACCGCAGCCAAAACCAAGACAGATGATAAAAAAAGTAAAGAATAGTTTCATTATTTTCAATTGAGCTTTATATTTATGTCTTAATATGAATTCAACATTGCACATATCAATTTGGTGGCACTTCAGAGACTACTATAATCGCTGAACAGCTTCCCTATTGTAAAAATTTACCATTAACCCGCTGTTTAGCGGGTTTTTTATTTGATGTAAAAATCTGACCATTGAAAAGATATAAACTTAGTACCGAATACCGAAAACGTCTGGCTGATACCCAAACGCCTGTGAGCATTTTCCTGAAATTACGGGATAAGTTCGCCAACAGTATATTGCTGGAAAGCTCTGATTACCATGGAAGTGACAACAGTGTTTCGTATATCTGTTGTCAACCAATCGCCGGTATTGAAGTTTTTAATGGCATCATCAACCTGAGCTATCCCGATGGTAAAACAGATAAGAAGGAAGCCCTTAGAGAATCAGTAATTCCCACACTGATTGATTTTGCAGGTTCATTTGAGCTGGAAATGACTGAATACAAATTTGCCAGCAACGGCTTATTCGGGTACATGGGCTATGACGCGGTGCAATATTTCGAAGACGTGGAACTCCATAATGACAATGGGGATTTTGAAATACCAGAAATTATTTACCGGGTGTATCGATTTGTGGTGGCCATTGATCACTTTAAAAATGAGATGCACCTCTTTGAGCACCGTTGGGATCCCGAGCAAACAAGCAAACTGGATGAGTTGATTACGCTGATTGATAACAAGAATTACTCGGACTATCATTTTGAAACTCGAGGAAAGGAGAAGTCCAACTACGCCGATGAGGAGTTTCTGGAAATTCTATCAAAAGGCCGGCAACACTGCCTCAGAGGGGACGTCTTCCAGATAGTACTGTCACGAAGATACAGCACTAAATACCTGGGTGATGATTTTAATGTGTACCGGGCCTTACGGTCCATCAACCCTTCTCCCTATTTGTTTTTTTTCGACTACGGCAATTTCAGAGTATTCGGATCCTCGCCAGAGGCACAAATTGTAATTAAGGACCGTAGAGCAGTGATCCATCCCATCGCGGGCACTTTTGCCCGAACTGGAAATGACCAGGCGGATTCTGAACTCGCACAGAAACTATTTACGGATACCAAGGAAAACTCGGAACATGTAATGCTGGTAGATCTGGCACGTAATGACCTAAGTAGAAATAGCAATCAGGTTCAAGTGGATACTTTTAAGGAAATTCAATACTTCTCGCATGTCATCCACCTGGTATCAAAAGTGAGCGGGAACTTAACTGGAGACACTTCTCCGGTGGTAGTAGTAGCCGACACATTTCCCGCGGGTACACTATCTGGTGCGCCCAAGCATATGGCCATGACTTTAATTGATAAATACGAAAATGTGGCCCGTGGCTATTATGGAGGAGCCATTGGGTTTATGGGATTCAACGGAGATTTTAACCACGCCATCATGATCCGGACATTTTTAAGTAAGAATGGCTCTTTATATTATCAGGCTGGAGCTGGTGTCGTGTCCAAATCGGTGATTGAGAGTGAGTTACAGGAAGTAAACAATAAACTTGCGGCATTGAGGCAAGCCATGGAACTGGCTTCAACTATTTAGGAAAGGAAGTGATGAAGATATTAGTATTTGACAATTATGACTCTTTTACCTATAACCTGGTACATATTCTGCGTGAACTGGGATATTCTTCCCGGATGGAAGTATATCGCAACGACAAGATTGAATTAGATGACGTGGAGCAATATGACAAAATATTGTTGTCACCAGGCCCGGGGATCCCTTCAGAGGCAGGCAACATGCTGGATCTGATTGAGCGGTACGGCCCCACAAAAAGTATTTTGGGCGTTTGTCTAGGTCATCAGGGAATTGCAGAAGTCTATGGCGCCTCTTTGTACAATATGGAAGAAGTGCTTCACGGTATTGCTACTGACATCCAGATCCTGGATCAGGAGGATGTGGTTTTCAGGGGGATACCAAAAGAAATAAAGGTCGGGCGGTATCATAGCTGGGCGGTTATTCCGGATACGGTCAACGGGGACCTTAAAATCACTGCCCGTGATCAGGAACAGGAGATTATGGCAATAAGACACAATCAATATGATGTGGTGGGGTTGCAATTCCACCCCGAATCAGTATTGACCGCTGACGGCAAACAAATGATCCGGAATTGGGTCGAAAATGAAAGAAAATGAAAGAAATCCTCAATCATCTGACCTCATATAAGTCATTAGACCGTGGCCTGGCCAAAGAGGTGTTAATAAATCTGGCCAAAGGCCAATATAACCATAGTCAGATTGCTGCATTTCTCACAGTATTCACTATGCGTTCGGTGACTGTGGAAGAACTAACCGGATTTAAAGATGCCATGTTGGAACTCTGTATTCAGTTACCTTTGGACGGCTATGACGCCATTGATCTTTGCGGTACCGGAGGCGATAGCAAAGACTCATTCAATATTTCGACCCTGGCATCTTTTGTAGTGGCTGGAGCTGGGCAAAACGTGGCTAAACATGGGAACTATGGAGTCTCTTCGGTTTGTGGTTCCTCAAATCTGATGACATATTTTGGTTATAAGTTTACCAATGACCGGGATCAGCTTTTAAGGGACCTTGATAATGCAGGAATTTGTTTTTTACATGCTCCCCTGTTTCACCCCGCCATGAAAAATGTGGCGCCCATTCGCAAGGAGCTGGGAGTAAAGACATTTTTTAATATGCTGGGACCAATGGTGAATCCCAGCCAGCCCAAAAACCAGTTAGTGGGCGTGTTCAGCCTTGAGTTGGCCCGTCTGTATGCCTATTTATATCAACAGACCGATAAAAATTACAGTATAGTACATTCACTGGATGGGTATGATGAAGTGAGCCTTACCGGTCCGTTTAAATGGATCACCAATAATCAGGATTCACTGGTAGATCCCACAGAGTGGGGTTTTGATATTTGCCAATCTGAAGCGCTTTCAGGAGGAACAACAATTGAGGAAGCTGCCAAAATATTCTGGAGCGTATTAAATGGCAACGGCACCGTTGCACAAAATGAGGTAGTAATTGTTAATGCTGGGTTGGCCTTGTATTGTGCTCGTCCTGAATTGAATCTTTCCTTAGTTTTTGATCAAGCAAGGGAGTCATTGATGCAGGGAAAAGCGCTTAATAGCTTCAAGAAGTTAATAGGGGATGGGATTACAAATATTTAGAGGTATGCATATTCTGGATAAGATAATACACCACAAGCACCAGGAAGTTGAGCAAAGGAAAAGCCTCTTTCCCATAAAACTGCTAAAACAGAGTATTTACTTTGAAACCCCCACGGTATCCCTGAAAAAGTACTTACTGCGTGAGGATCGATGGGGTATAATTGCTGAATTTAAGCGGAAATCTCCCAGTAAAGGAGTGATCAATGAGCACGCATCGGTGGAGCGGGTATCTATTGGTTACATGCAGGCCGGGGCATCCGCGCTTTCCGTATTAACCGATGGACATTTTTTTGGCGGCAAAAATGAGGACCTGATCACTGCCAGAAAATTCAATTTCTGTCCCATATTAAGAAAGGACTTTGTTATTGATGAGTACCAGATCCTGGAGGCGAAATCCATCGGTGCCGACACCATCCTTTTGATTGCTGCTGTGTTGGAGCGGGAAACCACCAAATCACTGTCTGCTTTTGCCCATTCACTGGGCCTTGAGGTATTATTGGAGGTACACAACTTGTCGGAATTGGAACAGCATGTTAACCAGCATGTGGATTTAGTAGGGGTCAATAACCGGGACCTTAAAACTTTTAAGGTCAACGTGGCTACATCAAAGCAATTGGCAGCACATATTCCGGATGATTTCATCAAGGTTTCAGAGAGTGGTATTCAACAACCTGAAACCATAAAAGAATTGCAGGAATTTGGATTCAAGGGATTCCTGATTGGACAAAACTTTATGGCTCATAGTAGTCCTGAAAAGAAATGTAGGGAATTTATAACCAGACTGAAAAGTCTAAACCCACCAAAGGATCTGGATAAATGAGTTTAAAATGGAAGGTTTGTGGGATGAAGTATGCGGAAAACATTAAGCAGGTACTTGAATTAGGACCGGACTATATGGGATTTATATTCTATAATAAATCTCCCCGTTATGTAGGTGAACAGTGGGATGGACCTGGACGAGATTTTCCTCTCACCACCAAAAAGGTGGGTGTGTTTGTTAACGAGTCACTCCAGACAATAAGATTACTGGCCGACCGCTATCAGTTTGACTACATTCAACTGCACGGACATGAAACCCCGGAATACTGCAGAGAGCTTCGTCAGGACAACTTTACTTTGATAAAAGCGGTAGCCTTAAATGAAGATGATGACCTCAATACTTTAGAGGATTACAAGCCCTGGATAAAATATTTTTTGTTTGATACCCCCAGCAACCAATTCGGAGGCACTGGCAGCACATTTGACTGGTCTGTGCTAAAAGAGTATGATCATGAAGCACCTTTTTTCCTTAGTGGTGGTATATCCCTGAACAACATCCGAGAGGCGCAGAAACTAAATGAATTAAATTTGCACGCTATTGATGTTAACAGCCGATTTGAAACACGCCCGGGTTGGAAAGACCCTGTTATGTTAGACAATTTAAAGAATCAAATACAGGAGTTATGAGTTTCCCAATAGATACATCTGGTTACTATGGTCCTTACGGTGGGGCCTTTATCCCGGAGATGCTGTTTCCGAATGTGGATGAGCTGCGTAGCAGATACCTGGATATCATTCAAGATGAGGGGTTTCAGACCCAGTTCAAACAGTTGTTGAAAGATTATGTAGGGAGACCATCGCCGTTATTTTTAGCCCAAAGACTTTCTGAATCCCATGGTTGCAAGATTTATCTGAAGCGCGAAGATTTGAACCATACCGGGGCTCATAAAATAAACAACACCATCGGTCAGATTTTGGTAGCACAGCAATTGGGTAAGGAAAAGATCATAGCCGAAACCGGTGCTGGTCAGCATGGTGTGGCTACTGCCACGGTCTGTGCCCTTATGGGGATGGAGTGCATTGTATACATGGGTGAAGTGGATATGAAACGACAACGGCCCAATGTGGAACGCATGAAGCTGCTGGGTGCGCAGGTACGACCGGCGGCAAGCGGCAGCCGCACCCTGAAGGATGCTACCAATGAGGCCTTAAGGCATTGGATCAATCACCCGGTGGATACGCATTACATCATAGGATCAGTGGTTGGACCTCATCCATATCCCGATATGGTGACCCGCTTTCAATCAGTGATCAGTGCGGAGATCAAAGTACAGTTAGCGGAACAGGAGGGTCGACCCAATCCGGACTATGTGATCGCCTGCGTAGGAGGTGGAAGTAATGCTGCTGGCGCTTTTTACCACTTTAATCAGGAGCAAAATGTGCAGCTGGTAGCGGTGGAGGCTGCAGGTCAGGGTCTGGAAAGCGGCTATTCAGCGGCTACCACCTCATTGGGAAAGCCAGGAGTCCTGCATGGCAGTAAGACCCTCTTGATGCAAACCGATGATGGACAAGTGGTAGAGCCTTACTCTATTTCAGCTGGTTTGGACTACCCCGGGATCGGGCCGCTGCACGCGTATCTGTTTGAGACCGGAAGAGCCAGATTCCTGAGCGCTACCGATCAACAGGCCCTTGACGCTGGCATCAAACTAAGCAAGCTGGAGGGGATTATTCCGGCGTTGGAAACGGCCCACGCGCTGGCGGCATTAGACCAAATTAGTTTTAGCAGGAATGACGTGGTGGTGGTTAATCTTTCAGGTAGAGGAGATAAGGACCTTGAAACCTATATCGAAAAAGGCAAATATTAGGGCAATGGAAAAACCATCGAACAACCGTCGAATCAGTGATTTAATGGTAAATAATAATCAGGAAATACTTTCTATATACTTTACAGCCGGTTACCCAAATCTGGAAGATACTATGAAAGTAGCCAACCATTTGCAACACTCAGGAGCGGATCTGATCGAAATCGGCATACCGTATTCTGACCCGGTGGCAGACGGTCCCACCATTCAGGAAAGTAACCAGAAAGCATTGAAAAATGGAATGAATCTTAAGCTGTTGATGAGCCAGCTAAAATCAAATACCGACTTAGGCATTCCAATAATTTTGATGGGTTATTTCAACCCCATACTACAATACGGGGTAGAGCGACTCTGTGCTGATTGTCAGCAAAGAAGTATTGAAGCTCTGATCATTCCAGATCTTCCGGTTCAAGAGTATTTGGATCATTATCAGCCTATTTTTGAACAGCATGGTCTTCATAACATCTTTCTGATTACTCCTCAAACCAGTGAAGAACGAATCCGATGGATTGACGAAAACAGCAAGAGTTTCATATATGCGGTGTCAGATGCCAGTATTACCGGAGCAAAAAAGGGCATCAGTGATGAGCAGGAAGCTTATTTTGAACGGCTCCAGTCCATGAAGCTGAAACACCCGTTCCTTATCGGATTTGGAATTTCAGATGGCCCAACATTTAGCCTTGCCTGTAAGCACGCTAAGGGTGCCATTATTGGAAGTGCTTTTATCAATGTGCTTAGGGAGGCAACAGATCTGGAGCCGGCAATCCATCAATTCGTTCAATCCGTAAAAAACCACTAAAGATGATCATTCAGTTAAAACCGGAGGTACAGAACCAGCAGGTGGAAGACCTGATAAATTATTTAAACGGAATTAAGCTCACTACCAAAGAAGTAAAGACACAGAAAGGAGCCTATCTGATTGCTATCGGAAAGGGAGAGTTTGACATTAGGGCCATCGGTTTTATGGATGGTGTATCAGATATTCATGTAGTTTCAGATGATTATAAACTGGTTTCGGGGAAGTGGAAAGTCGATCCCACTGAAATAGATCTTGGCGATGGTGTAACTATAAAGCAGGGAGATTTGGCAATAATGGCTGGGCCTTGCTCCATTGAAGGAGAAGAACAGATCATTAATACTGTACAGCATTTAAAGGATGCGGGTATCAGTATCATGCGGGGGGGAGTGTACAAACCCCGAAGTTCACCGTATTCTTTCAGAGGGATGGGCATTGAAGGCCTACGGCTATGGCACGATATCGCCCGACAAAACGGAATTAAGATCATCAGTGAGGTAATGCAGGTTTCTCAGATTGAAGAAATGTATGAGTATATAGATATCTTTCAGGTGGGGGCCAGGAATACTCAAAACTATAACCTATTGGATGAGTTGGGAAAGGTTGACAAGCCGGTGATGATCAAAAGGGGAATCTCAGGTACCATCGATGAGCTGTTGTACTCAGCTGAATACGTATTTTCAGGTGGTAACGAAAAACTTCTTTTGTGTGAAAGGGGTATTCGTACTTATGAAAAAGCCAGTCGCAATACTTTTGATATCAACGCCATTCCAATTCTTAAGGAAAAGAGTCATCTGCCGGTGATCGCCGACCCTTCACATGGGATAGGAATAAGGGACCATGTACCCCCAATCGCGCTGGCAAGTGTGCTTGCGGGAGCGGATGGCATTATCTATGAAGCACATCAGTATCCCAGAAAAGCATTTTCAGACGGGCAGCAAACGCTCAATTTCAATCAATCTTTGGACTTGGCGACTAACTTAAGGCAGGTTATGAAATTGAGGCGAGAAATGCTGTAAATATTTCATGAAATCCTAACTTTAGCAATACAAACAACAGGAACTAATGTTAGGAGATCAAGCTCCCATGGCAGTGATGATGGTGTGGCCTGACCACTTTGGATACAACCAAGAAACTGCAGCCTCCAACTCTTTCCAACAGGCTGAGGGCAGAGAAAACTTTAGAGAAATAAGAGCTCAGGCTTTAACTGAGTTTGAAGGCTTAGTGCTGGCCCTGAAGGCATCCGGAGTAGAGGTGATTGAATTTAGTTCAGACAATGGAGAAGATACCCCCGATGCGGTTTTCCCCAATAATTGGGTTAGTTTTCATCCCGATGGTAAGGTTATAACTTACCCCATGATGGCGCCGAATCGACGTCTGGAGCGCAGATTGGATTTTGTAACAATTTTGGAAAAGCGGCATTTGTTTGAGGTTAGTGAGATCATCGATATTTCTCATTACGAACTCGAAGGAAAGTATCTGGAGGGGACCGGTAGTTTGGTACTGGACTATAAGCATGGTATAGTCTATGCCAATTATTCACCCAGGACCAACTCAAGATTGGTCAAGAAATTATCAGAGCTTTTAGAGTATAGAGTTTGTCAGTTTAAGGCGGTGGATGCGAAGGGTCAGGATATCTACCACACCAATGTATTAATGTGTGTAGCAGGGTCATTTTCGGTAATTTGCCTGGATGCTCTGGAAAATTCTGACGACAGGGATCAATTAGCGAAATCCTTATCGGAGACCGGTCACCGTTTGATTAAGATTTCCAGAGAGCAGATGAACCAATTTGCCGGAAACATGATGGAGCTACGCAATAATAAGGGTGAATCAATTCTGGTGATGTCCCGGAGGGCTTATGATTGCCTTACCCCGTTACAGATTCGGACGGTTGAGCAACATTCAACTATCGTGTCTGCACCCATCGATACCATTGAAAAATACGGTGGTGGAAGTGTGCGCTGTATGATGGCCGGAATTCATCTTCCTTCGAAATTTCGAACGCAGAACGCAGAACACCGAACATCGAATAAGAAATAAACATTGAATGTTGATTGACGACTTTAGAAGTATCAAACTTCGACATTTCCTGTTCGATGTTCCTTTGGCGTTTCTTATTCGATATTCGATGTTGGACATTACTGTCACTCCTCATTCATAAAAAACTGCCACCTCCTCCAATGGTTTTCTCTTGAGGTCGGGAACATAGGCTTCCTCATCCGGGTACCCCACTGGGATCAAAAGAAAAGGTCTCTCGTTTTCGGGTCGTTTCAAAACTTCACTTAGAAAATTCATGGGACTAGGTGTATGGGTCAAAGCTACCAAGCCAGCTTGATGGATAGCAGCTATCAGCAGTCCGCAGGCAATGCCTACAGATTCATTCACATAGTAATTGGTGCGCTTCTTCCCGTTATCTAAATCATAGACTTTTTTGAAAACTATGATAAGCCAGGGAGCTTGTTCCAGGAAGGATTTATGCCAATCGGTTCCAAAAGCCTTTAAGTCATCCAGCCATTCCTGACTCATGCGACTGTTATAACTCTGATACTCTTCCTTCTCCGCGGCTACCCGAATTTTGCTTTTGATTTTTGTGTCAGATACCAGACAAAATGTCCAGGGTTGTTTATGGGCTCCGGATGGAGCGGAGGAGGCGGTCATTACTAGTTTTTCAATTACTTGTTTTGGCACGGGTCGATTACTAATGTCTCTAACTGTCCGTCGCTGATTCATCAATTCAAAATATGATTGAGATCTTTCAATCATCTCATTTTCACCAAAGGACTTATGGTTAAAATGAATATGCGGAAACCCGTTAATCACTTTTTTTTCCATAGGATCTGATCTCGAAGGTTGGTGAATAAGAGAAATCTTGTAACAGCTTTCTGCAAAACAAATATCACAAAATTTTTTAAATCTTTAATTGGATAAAAAGTTAACTATAATTACCAAAGGAAATGGTAAACCAACCCATGTGTTTTAAATCCAAATTAGAGAAAAGAATGCAGATTCCCCTCCCAGGAGTTTCTGCCCAAAATGAAATGAAGGCCACCAGGTATAACGGTGAGGACGTTTCATTTAATCATGAGGGACCACCCAGGCAAGGTGGGGTGGCACTACTGCTTTATAGGGATCAGGGAGCCTGGTATTTTCCACTAATGAAACGGACAGTTTATGGAGGTGTACACAGTGGTCAAATTAGTTTGCCAGGAGGCAAATTGGAAGGTTCAGACCAAGACCTAATAGATACCGCTCTTCGGGAAACCAGGGAAGAACTGGGTCTATCCATTTCCAGCCAACAAGTGATCGGATGCTTAACGGAATTGTATATAGTGGCAAGTCATTTCAATATATTACCGGTGGTAGCTGTTTTGGATGCCAAACCGGTGATTACTGCGGATGAGAGGGAAGTTCAGCAAGTGTTAATTGCCTCCGTAGATGAGCTTTTGCAACCTCACACCATTAAGAGAAAGAGAATGTTGGTTAGAGGGCACGAACTCTTCGCCCCGTACTTTGACATAGCTAATGAGGTGGTTTGGGGGGCAACGGCAATGATATTAAATGAGTTCATTACCATTGTACGAGAGATTTAAGATATTACACAAATAATCTGAAGAGTAAATTATGGATCAACACGCCGCACTGATCACCAATGATGCGATCATCTTTGGGATACTTATGCTGATGCTTGCAGCTATTTTTGCCACTGCCCATAGCGGGAAACCATTTTGGAAAAAGTTCTATACCTATGTGCCTTTGGTGTTGATGTGTTATTTTTTACCGTCGATGCTAAATTCACTTGGGATTGTAGACCCTGATTCATCGGGATTATACTTCATGGCATCGAGGTATCTTTTGCCAGCATGCCTCATTTTACTTACACTAAGTACTGATCTACAGGGAATAATAGATCTGGGCCCCAAGGCTATTATAATGTTTCTGGCAGGAACTGTTGGAATAATTGTAGGGGGGCCGTTGGCAATCCTGATTGTCTCAACCTTTGCGCCAGATGTGGTGGGAGGTTCTGGCCCGGATGCTGTATGGAGGGGGCTGACTACTATTGCCGGCAGCTGGATTGGAGGAGGAGCCAATCAAGCGGCAATGAAGGAGGTATTTCAAACCAGTGATGAGATGTTTTCGGCGATGATCACCGTGGATGTAGTAGTAGCTAACATTTGGATGGCATTTTTGTTAATAGGTGCAGGCAGGTCTTCACGGCTTGACAAATTTTTTAAGGCAGATGCAAGTGCCATAGAGTCATTAAAGAAAAAGATAGAAGATTACCGGGCGGGTATCGCCAAAATACCAGATTTAACTGACATCATGGTAATCCTTGGAATTGGATTTGGAGGAACCGGGATTGCTCACACAGTTGCCGGAATTATGGGTCCTTGGTTTCAGCAACATCAGGCATTCCTTGATCAATATAATTTACAATCACTTTCATCCTCTTTCTTCTGGTTAATAGTGGTGGCCACTACTATTGGTGTTGGTTTATCCCTAACACCCCTCAAAAAGTTAGAAGGTGCGGGAGCTTCAAGAATCGGGAGCTTATTTATTTTTGTGCTGGTGGCAACCATAGGGCTAAATATGGATGTTACTGCCATTTTTTATAACCCAGGGTTATTTTTGGTAGGAGTGATCTGGATGGCTGTTCATGTAACCATACTTTTATCAGTGGGCAAATTGATAAAAGCGCCGTTTTTTTTTACCGCCATTGGCAGCCAGGCGAATGTTGGCGGTGCTGCTTCAGCGCCGGTGGTGGCTGCCGCATTTAGCCCATCTCTGGCCCCAGTTGGTGCATTATTGGCGGTATTGGGGTATGCCCTGGGAACCTATGGAGCTATTTTGTGTGGTATTTTAATGAAGGCGGCGTCAGCAGCTGGACAATGAAAAAGGGCAGTAAGCAAAGACAATATCTCTTTATATATCAGTATCAGCTACAGATTCCGGAGGTACTATTTCCGGTATTTTCTGATCGATCATATACCTGCCAATTCCCTCTTCACCAATAACGTCGAACAATTCAACCCGTTTCCTGGCTGTGAATTCCTCTTCTTGTTGTTCACGAACGAACCATTGCAGGAAATTGGCAGTAGAATGATCACCTTCCTTATAGGCGGCACTGACGATTTTATTGATGGACTTGGTAACTGCAATTTCCTGTTCCAAGGCTGATTCGAAAACCCCCCTAAAACTTCCAAATTTCTGTGGTACTTCTGTAATATCCGGACTAATGGGTGATCCTCCGGAATCAGCTATATATCTGAAAATTTTCAACATATGTTGACGCTCTTCTTCGGATTGAGTAAAAAAGAATTCCGAACTATTTTCGAATCCAAGCTGGTCGCAGTGGGCTGCCATTGCTAAATAAATGTAAGAAGATTTACCTTCCATCTGTACCTGCTTATTGAGCAGAGATTCTATTTCTTCAGAAAGAGAAGTTTTCATTCTGATCATATCTTTCATGGAGCTTGTTTTGTATTAATATCAAAAATACCAATTACCAGTCACAATATGTACCTAGCTATTTTGCTTTTTGATCAAATTTAGTGCGGAACCTTCTCTGAACCATTGAATTTGACCTTCATTATA
>CAZAWQ010000093.1:0-2278 GCA_964488585.1 uncultured Roseivirgaceae bacterium | reverse complement strand
ATCAAGATGTTGCTGGGTGGAATGATCAAACCGGTGGTAGATGAAGTAATATTGACCGCTGCACTAAAACTGGGATCGTAACCTTCTTCTTCCATAGGCTTGCGCATGAAGGTACCTACCGCTGAAGCTGCTGCCACTGCTGATCCGGAAATGGCCCCAAACATCATACATGCCACTATATTTACATAAGCTAAACCCCCGGGTAAAGTGCCCACCAAAGCTTTGGCAAAATTAATCAGTCTGCGGGCTATACCTCCTCGATTCATCAGTTCCCCAGCCAGAATGAAGAACGGTATGGCAATCAAGGCAAAACTGTCCAAACCAGTAGCCATTCGTTGGGCGATAGTGGTAAAGGAGGTAATGGCGGGCATACTAATCAACAGGGTGAACATAGTCGCTAAACCTATACTAAAGGCAATTGGAACCCGCAAGGCCAACAGAATTACAAAACTGACAATCAGTACAGCTATTTCTACCCCTGGCATCATGTTGTGGTTTTAGCAGAAAGTACATTCATAAGGTGAAGCAGGCTGTATATAATGATCACCAATCCGGTGATAGGAATAATTAGATAAACAAATCCCACTGGGATACCCAATGCCGGTGAATGTTGTTCCAGACTGAAAGTGATGTAGGTCAATCTTAAACCGCCCACTATCATCACCAATAAGGCAAATAACATGATCAACGCCTGGACCAACACCTCTAATCCTTTTTTCCAACCCTCATCGGTTATTTTGGAAGTAAAAATATCCAAAGCCAGATGCAGGTTTTTGCCTGTAGCCAAGGCTGCCCCAGATAACCCTACCCAGATCAGTAAAAAACGAGCTAATTCATCGCTGAAAGAACTGGGGCTATTAAGCAGGTAACGGGCGAACACCTGCCACAATACATCCAAAACCAATGCTGACATTAAAACTACCACCAGCTTTTCTAAGATGTTATCAAGGATCTTTTTAAGGGTCATTCTATGTTTTTTATGCTCTTCATCAAATTCTTCTACTCAGGATCTTGCTGATACTCTTTTAGCAAAGAGGCCGTTTGCGAAATGAAAGTCGATTTATCTGGATAAACCACCTGTACTCCAGCTTTTTTTACCTGCTCCAAAGCAAACTTCTCAGATTCCTTCCAAAGTTTGCGTTGATATAATTCCGATTCAACTACCGCTTCCATGAGCCAATTCTGTTGTGTTGGATCCAGCAAATTCCAGTCCCTAGTGCCCATCAATATCACATCGGGAATGGAGGCGTGTTCGTTGATCGAATAATACTTGCATACTTCATAGTGCCGGGTGAGGTAATAGGAAGGCGGGTTATTTTCCGCTCCATCCACTACTCCTGCTTGTAACGCAGTATATAGCTCTCCAAAAGAAATAGGGGTAGCCGAACCACCCATGGCATTGATCATGGCCATGGCGGTGGGGCTCTCCTGAGTGCGTATTTTTAACCCCTTCAAATCGGATGGGTTCATGATAGGTTTGTCTTTGGTATAAAAGCTACGGCTCCCGGAATCATAAAACCCCAAGCCTTTGAGCATAAATCTTTCACTTGATCTTAACAGTTCATCTCCCACCGATCCGTCCAATGCCCGGAACATGTGATCCCTGTCTTTGAATATATAAGGTAAGCTCAATACTTTGTATTTGGGTACAAAATTTTCCAGTACCGCTGCCGATACCTTGGTTATACTAATACTGCCAATTTGCAGCAGTTCCAAAAGCTCTCTTTCTGTTCCCAACTGTTGATTTGGGTAAATGCGTATTCCTAACTTTCCTTTGGACTTTTGCTCCAAGATCTGACCCATGTACTCCAATGATTGGTGCACGGAATGAGTTTTGTCCAATCCATGGGCCACCACCAGAATCTTTTTTTCAGTTTGTTCTCCACAACCGGCCAATAACAAGAAAAGGATTGCAGTATTAAGGACGGGGAAGATAAAACAGGAAAATAGATTATTCATTAATAAAAAAGCTGGACCTAAAAATCGAAATACACTTTGGCATTGTAATAACAAATATTTTTGATCAGTGTGGCTAGCATTTCCTGGTCATCCGGTAGCAGTCCATTCTCTACGTCCCTTCCCACTAAATTGCACAATACCCGGCGGAAATATTCATGTCTGGGAAAAGACACAAAACTGCGGGAATCAGTCAACATGCCTACGAATCGGGCCAATAATCCAAAATTGGAGAAATCATTCAATTGCTGTTCAATTCCTTCTTTCTGATCAAGGTACCACCAACTGGCTCCATACTGCATTTTACCGGGGACTGATCCAT
>CAZAWQ010000092.1:0-9082 GCA_964488585.1 uncultured Roseivirgaceae bacterium | reverse complement strand
GATAACCCGACATGGTTTTTGTGGATAATACATGCAGCAATTAATGACTTTAGCGTATTGGCTTTGATCCTGATGGTATTAGGGCTGTATCTTGCCGGATGAAAATGGATATATCGTTCAGAGTTCAGTCCCTCTCTTAATATCCATTCGGATCCGTCTGAAATAGTGATCTCATAATGATCATTCAATTCATGTATATATTTAATATAAATACTCTTATTACTTAATAATGAATCATTTATAAATATTAATATTTGATGACTTATTTGAGCTATTGATAGTGCCCCGGTATACAGATCCATCTGAGAATCACCTATTAATAGCAGATCCGATTTTAGTTTAGTTATGTCAGCCCTATTGACCTGACTAATATAGACTTTAATATAGCCTAGATGATGCTTTAGAGGATTAAAAAGTAAGGGCTCCGGAATAGAACTCATAATGAAAGGTAACTAAAATGTTTTCAACACCTCGCGTATACCTGAGATTATCATTTGTACCCCCATCACTGCGATTATCAGCCCCATTAGCCGGGATGTAACGTTCATTACATCGTGTCCGAAAACCTTAACAATTTTATCAGAAGATAAAAATAGTATGTACAGAAGTCCACAAACCAATCCTAAAATTACCAGAATACCTATAGTCCCCTTCCAGGTAGGGTACAGTCCAGTAAAATTAATAGCCGTGGCAATAGTGCCCGGACCAGCTATTAGTGGTATGGCCAATGGGGATATAGCTATTTCTGTCAGTGTTCTCTCCGATCTGTCGATATCTTCTGACGGGGCATGAGATTTGGTTCCACCAGTTGATAAAAGTTGAAATCCCGCCTGGACAATTAGTAATCCCCCAGCTATCCGAAAAGCTGGTAAAGTAATGTCAAACGCTTTAAAGATGGCATTGCCCAACAGTATAAATAGGGCTACCACCACAAATGATGTGATTGCCGTTTTTAAAGCTATCTGTTTTTTGGACTGGTTATCAAATCCCGAGGTCATAGCCAGAAGAACAGGAGTATTACCAATAGGGTTCATGATGGCAAAAAACCCCATAAAAACAGTGGTAACAAACAATTGAATATTTTCCATGACCAGTCTCAGGTGCGCTTAAATCCTACTAGTAATCGGTAACTGCAATCTAGATAGTTTTGCTGATTGTATCAACCAGCGCAAGTGGCGCTTATCCATCTAAAAATTACTACATTAACGTGGCGATCTATCATTTTTAATAAGGTTAGTGAAAATGAAACGACGAAAATTCATTTACCAAAGTAGTTTATTAGTTGTAAGCGCTGCTTCAGGCCTCAGTATGAGAAGCGGACCCAAAATAATGACGGTTAATGGCCCAATCGATGCCAATAAATTGGGTAAAACCTTATCGCATGAGCACATCCTGGTGGACTTTGTCGGAGCGGCTCAATATGACTCAGCCCGCTGGGACCGGAAGGAAGTAGTTGAAGCTGTATTGCCGTACCTGATGGAATTAAAACAATTGGGATGTGAATCATTATTTGAATTTACCCCAGAATTCCTAGGTCGTGATCCCTTAATATTAAAAGATCTTTCACAACTAAGTGGCCTGAATATCATTACCAATACTGGATACTACGGCGCTGTAGATAATAAGTATCTTCCTCAATCAGCATTTTTTGCTTCGGCTCAAGAATTGTCAGATATATGGGTTCATGAATTCAAACAGGGAATAAAAGGAACGGGAATTCGCCCCGGATTTATTAAAATTAGTGTAAACCCAGAATCGCTTAGTGATTTACACCGCAAGTTAGTGGAAGCGGCGGGTATCACACACCTCCAAACCGGATTAACTATTGCCTCACATACTGGTCATTCCAAACCAGCTTTTGAGCAATTAGAATTGTTGCAAATGCTTGACGTTCATGGCTCAGCCTTCATCTGGGTGCATGCCCAAAATGAAAAAGATAAGATTAATTATTTAATAGCGGCTAGGAAAGGGGCCTGGGTCAGCTTGGATGGAATACAAGAGGAAAATATTGAAGAGTATCTACAAATTCTACAAATGATGAAAGATCAGGGATTTCTTCATAAAGTACTGATATCTCAGGATGCTGGCTGGTATGAACCCGGGAATCACTGGAATGGGCCTGTGCGGGATTACACGGTAATATTCAAGCATCTGATACCAAGACTTAGGGCCATGGGCTTTAATCAAAAAAATCTAAAGCAATTACTTGAGATCAATCCTCAAAAAGCTTTCTCAATCAGTGTTAGAACGTTTTAAGCGCCAATTCCCCTATACGTAGCGGGTAAATGATACCGGTCATCACTCGATCCTATGCCGGAATATTGCTGCCCTGAATAATCTCAATCGCAAAATATGTTCGGATGTCTTTAAACCTTCTTCTTCTATCTTTCTAGACCTCTGTGAAATATAGTGCAATTCGTACCAAAACTTACCCTTAAACCGGTGTCCCACGGTTGCTATCAATCGACTGGTGTTAATAAATGCCTCATTACCACTATTGTTCTTTTGAAAAAACTCTGCTGCCGCTTTAAAGTATATCTTTTGATTAAGAACAGTAAAGTCACGGGTTCGAATACTTAATTGATACCTAAACCGACGGGAGAAATCATCTTCAGGATCCCCTTCGTCTGGATCGTTGTAATTAAAGAATCTTTGCTCAAACCGGAGTCTGTGGCTAAATTTTAATAGGTGGGTGGTAGGCCAATGCAGCGTCGCTTGTTGAAATAGACGTATCTCAGTTATATTGCTAATGTCTTTGATATAAGTTTGAAACAGGCCTACCCCACCTGCCAAATCCAGGCTGTTATACTGAAAACGGAAAGTTGGTCGTATGTATAATTGGGTCCATCCTTTGGAAGACAACAGTCCTCTAATTCCGAAATCACCTCCAACTGCGGATCGGTTTGATACAAACATAAATGTGGTGAAGTCCGTCCAGGTTTGGAAATCGGTTTCATCTTGCGCTTCAGCTACATTTGACCAAAGCAAACTGGCAAAAAAACATATGACAAATGCCCGCCTAAACACCATAACTCATAACTCATAACTATCTTCTACCTCTATAAGCTCCTCCTGATGGTCTTGATCGCTGGTATGACTGCGTCCGTTGTTGCCCCCTGCTTCGGTTTTGGGAGGACTGGTTTACTGAATTTGGAACAGAGCTATTAGTTGAGTTTTGCCAGGAACCGCTATTGCGTTGTTGCCAATCACCCTGGTTTTGACGGTAGATATTCCCGTTTCGATCCGAATACACATTATTTTGCCTGTTAGTCGGCTTTGCTGCCATAGAAGGTTGCTGGGCAGCGCCTGTTGATGGCCTGGCCCCAGTTGACGGCTGGCTTGGTCGAGTGGCAGGCCTGGCAGCAGTAGCTGGTCTTTGGGTTGGCCTGTTGCTTGGTCTTACTCCGGTGTTTTTTATGCCAGTGGCACGATTCTTATAGGCGTTTGCCGGTAGTTGACTAGGCCGCCGGGCATTGTTACTGGCTCTGTAGCCAGCACGTCGTCCTGCAGCGTACCCACGACGATATCCATGCCTGTATCCATGATAATATCCGTGTCGATAGCCATAACGATACCCTCCAGGTCCCCACCAACCACCATAGCCACCGCTGTGAAAAGAAAAGCTTATCCAACCATAACTTACGCCATAAGAAAATCCCCAACCCGTCCAAGGGTTATAGTGAACCCCGAATCCATAGGTAACCGGTCTGGGATAGTAATATGCACCATACCATGGTCGATAGTAATATCCGGTTCCATAGATAACCGACCCATAATAAGGATACGACCAATAGTACCCAGGCGTGTAGCCTACATACACTACCTCAGGTGTACTTTCATAGATATATACATATTTGACATTGTAAACTGGTGAACTGGGCGGGATATCCTCCACACCCTCTGGCACCACTACGCTCACCGTCCAGGATCCTGATGCCTCTGACGATTCAAACCAAACCCCTTCGTCCACACAGTAATATTTGTCATTGCTTTTTAATACAGTCTTATCAGCATTTGTAGCATAAAGGAAATTCGTGCCATCTATCTTTTCGAATTTTGGATTGCCATCATACTTGACCTCTACAGTGGCAGTTTTTCGATCCACCTCCGCAGTTTGTGGGATTGAATTTTCCAAAATAGCCTCTTTGGCTTCCTGGGTGCCAGCTACGTTGGGACGTACGTTTGAAATGTCTGCATCTTCAGGAATGTTCTTAAAATCCTCTGGTAACTGATCGGAACGAACAAAGGTCCAGGCTCCGCTATCCATAGATTTTGATTTATACCATCTGCCTGAAATCAATACATAGTACTCCTGGGAATCAATATCCATAATAATATCACTTTCAGAATTATCTACAAATAAGAGATTTGTGCCAGTTACCGGATTGAATTCTGGCTTTCCATCGGTTTGAATTAACTCGGCTGGTTTGGTACTGATAATCACCTTGGGGGGAGTATTTAACTCTGCAGCAGCGGAGTCTATTTCGGCTTCTACCTCAGTAAAAGCCTTATCAGCTATTTGCTTGACTTCAGAAGGTACACTTTCCGAAGCTGTCCAATCTGTAATCAATGAAGATGAACTGTACCACCATTTCCCTCCTTTTAAATAGTTTATTCCTGTCTGGGTATCCGACAGGATGAAAAATGGGGTATTTAACACATATTTATAGGAGGAGTTGTCGATATCCTTAAGTATAGGATCTCCATCTATCATAACTAACACGGAAGGAGCGGTTTCAAAATAAATCGTAGGGGCCGCATTGTTAAATTTCAGATCAATCTCCTTCCTTTCCTTCAACTCTTCTTGATCTGCTAAGAACTGGTCAAGGGACATACTCAGGTCTATATCCTCAAATATTTTATTTATATCATCCTGGAAGGTAGTGAGCTTAGCCTGATTCTCTTCTGGAAATTTGATATTTTCAACCTTTATTTTATCAAATTCAACAATTCTTTGGTCTTTATCTGTAACCACCCGACTAGTAAACCACATAGCACCAAATATCGGTTTGTCGTCTACCTCAACTGAAAATGCCGCTCTTGAGTCAATCCGATCACCAGTATAACTTTCTGTTTGGGGTTGATAAATGGTCACCTTCTGTCCTCTAACTTCAATCTCAGCAGGCCAATCAGGCATATCATTTTGAGCTAGTCCTTGCAAGCTGGTTATATATAGTAGGGCAATTAATTTAATCTTGAACATCATGGTATGACTCATAAAGGTGTGCGTATTAACTGAATTGGAAATCAAAATTTGTGTGCAAATGGTAAATGTACAAAATGAATTCTGGATCCGCTACGCTTCAGACTGTAAGGTAAACAGAGTAATCTCAGGAGACATCCCAACTCTTCCCGGGTAAGCAAGTACGCCAAACCCTCTATTTATATAAAGTTTTTGCCCGCTTTCCTGGTACATTCCTGCCCAGCGAGGGTACCGGAATTTTACTGGGCTCCATTTAATATTTAATGATGGAATCTCAATACCCATCTGCATGCCATGGGTATGTCCAGAAAGGGTAAGATCAATAGAAGTTTTGTTTTTTACCTGTTCTTCAAAATGTGTGGGATCATGAGAAAGTAAGATTTGAAAATTGTCAGGGTTAACTCCTTTTAGAGCCTTATCCAGGTCACCTACCTGATGAAATCCCTTACCCCAGTTGTGAACCCCAATAAGGGTTATATTGTCATTGTTCTTCCTGAGCTCAATGCTTTCATCCTCTAATAATCGAAACCCCATCTTTTGATGGATGTCCTTTAGTTGTTTTACACTGGCTGTACGTTCTTCAGCGGTAAAATTTCCGTAATCAGAATAGTCATGATTGCCAAAAATACTGTATTTACCCTCTTTAGCTTGTATTTTTTTGAAAATATCTACCCATGAGCGGGCCTCATCCGCATGATTATTTACCATGTCTCCGGTAAAAAATACATAATCTGGCTCAAGGTCGTTAATCATTGCTATAGCTTTCTCAATAGGCCGATAACTGTCTCCGAAGCTCCCCAAATGGGCATCGCTGATCTGAACGATTTTGACACCATCAAACGATTTGGGAATCCTGGATGAAATAATCCGTTCTTTGAGTACTCTAAAATTAAATTTACCCCAGAGAACACCGTACACCATAGATCCGAACATTAACCCTGATGCTAACAAACCAATTTGAGATATAAAATTTCGTCTAGTATAATCCGTTTCCCGGACCAGGTAATTGACAGTGAAACCTGCCAAGTTATAGATGTCATCTACAGCGTGAAAAATCACAAAAACTATCTTTGGAAGCAAAAATGTAATAAAGATGCCGATGATAAGGGTAAGCATATTCATTGACCTGAAACTCCCCCTATTGGCCACACCATAAATAAGCAAACCCAAGCATGACAAACTAATTAGCCAGTAAAGTACGGTGATGAGCTTCTTGTGGCCTGGTGCATATAAATGGGCAATACCGGAAAACCCTTTGTAAACATAGACATCTATCAAACCAAATATTAATAGAATAATAAATACAGTGGTTAACCTCATTTTGTCAAAGCAGCTGAATGTAGTTCTTAACGTAATAACTATGCCATGGGGTTCAGTTGACAAAGTAATTCTTCCCCGCCATATCCCACCTGCGGTATGATTCGGACAGGCGCAGCAGTCCTTCAATCCTTCAATCCTCCAGTCCCTAAACTACGGCGCGGGGTCAGGAATTGAATCATGGATTTGGTTGATATTTTTAATAATCTCAACGGGCAATGTTACATCAATACTGGCAATATTTTCTTTCAACTGTTCCATGGAAGTAGCTCCAATGATATTACTGACCACAAAAGGTCGGCTATTAACAAATGCAAGAGCCATTTGGGCAGGAGAAAGATCATATTTCGCTGCCAAATTTACATATTGCCGGGTGGCCTCTTTTACCTGAGGGTAGTTGTAACGAGTATAGTGTGGAAAAAGAATCAGTCTGGCATTTTTAGGCGGTTGCCCATTTAAATACTTTCCGCTTAGTACCCCAAAGGCCAAAGGTGAATAGGCCAACAATTTAATATTTTCACGAATGGCCATTTCTGCTAAACCAGTTTCAAAAGACCGGTTCAACAGCGAATAGGGATTTTGAATGGTGGCCATCCTGGGAAGCCCGCTTTTTTCACTTTCATTCAGATAGCGCATTACACCCCATGGGGTTTCATTTGATAACCCAACATATCTAATCTTCCCTGATTGGATCAGATCATTTAGCGTGTCCAAAATCAGTTGAATGTTGTCTTGCCAATGATTATCAATGCTATGTTCATAGCCCCTTTGACCAAAAAAATTGGTGTGACGTTCTGGCCAATGTAATTGGTAGAGATCAATGTAGTCGGTGCTGAGCCTGCTCAAACTTCCATTCACAGCTTCTACCAGAGAGTCTCTGGTATAGGTTCCCTCTCTTATATGTTTGGAAAAATCTGCTCTACCGGCAATTTTGGAAGCAAGGATGACTTTGTCCCGTAATCCTGTTTTTTTAAACCATGAGCCAATGATCTTTTCTGTCGAGCCATAAGTTTCCTTCCGAGGAGGAATCGAATACATTTCAGCGGTATCAAAAAAGTTGATACCCCGGTCTACTGCATAACTCATTTGCTGATGACCATCCGCCTCGGTATTCTGTTGCCCCCAGGTCATTGTTCCCAAACATAATGTACTGACCTTTAAGTCAGTGTGATCTAATGCTGTATATTTCATTAAGTTTTCGTTAGACACCAAGTTTGCCAAAAGCCAACATTCGTGCTGCACTGAGCTGGAATAAATCAAGCATCAAATTCTAAAACCCAAATAAAATCCAAGCACCAAGTCCCATTATCAAAAGCGGCAAGCTTGCAAATAACAAATCGCAAACCCAAGTAAATTCCATTTGCCAAAACACAAGTACTGAATCCGGCAGGAACTAAAGTTAACCCAAACAATTTGGTTTTCAGGGTCTGAAGCTTGGAGTTTAGATGATATTTGTTTTTTGGGAATTGTTATTTTAATAGCAGGTACCTGCTATTAATGCCAAGCGCCCAAAATAGCTCCCATGACCGACAGGCATAGCACCTGATAAAATGCATCGATCGCCCACAATTTTAGGGATCTTCTTTGATACAACAGATTGATGCCCATGGTGGTACCCACAAAAAAGAATCCCACATAAAGGCCGTGATACATTCCCTGAAGCCAATTAATTTCCTGATCACCTGCATGTCCTTGTACCATGATGGCCATGCCAAAGGCCATGATAACCATCAATACAAAGCTAGATCCAAAGATCTTTCCCATATTTCCTTCTTTCAGGTATTCTTCAGTAAAACCCAATTCTTTCTGCCAGGCTTTTCCAAAAAGAGTAGAATACCAAATTGAGCCCAAGCCGAAACTAACCAGAGCTGCCACTATTACCGCCAGATAATTGATATTAGATAATTCCATATGATTATATGTTTGGTTGTCAACTATTCCTATGAAGGCAAATAATAAGCATTTACCAGATAATTAGCAATAGTTCCTGAGATGTGTGTGTTGGACAAATGGGAACGTTAGCTAGGTAGGAATTCAAAGTTAGCAGACACATCTTCTGATGTACCATCATTTTCAAAATCATAAAGCATTGGTCCAACAATGAATAGAATGTTTGCTGACAAGGTAAAATCCCACGGTACCAGGGTATTGGGATCACTATCAAATTTCACATTAATGTTGTCTCCATCGGCAAGAAATTGACCGGTGGTAATCTGCGGATCCGGGCTGGCGTTTCGCACCACCAAAGTAAAACGACCATCATCCATTACGGACAAGTCGCAAAACCCACCATCAGCTACTACATCAACACTTAGTACAGGATTGACATCGGTGGTAGTAAATTCAGCGCTGGTGGCGATCCATGTGCCCACGATACCAGCTAAAATCTGATCTCCAATCCCAATAGGTGCTACCATGCTACTATCATCACTGGAACATGTGGACAGTACTAGCACTACCAGCCAAGTAAATACTATATATCTAATTCTCTTCATTTTAAAGTCTTTCGTATTAATTACATAATAAGGTTGGTCAATAGTTCCCAGACTAATCCAATGCTAG
>CAZAWQ010000091.1:0-3007 GCA_964488585.1 uncultured Roseivirgaceae bacterium | reverse complement strand
GACAAGCACTGATTTTTTCGTTTGTGATTAAGGATTAAAAAAGAGAGCAATGATAATTTAAGACATTAAAATATTAATTAAAACTAGTACCTACAGAGGTGATTCCATCGGTTTCCCATATCTGCTAAAATCTTGCCCTTTGGTGGTAACCTAATCCTGCCTTTAAATTAAGCTTTCTTGCTAGAGTTAATCTAATCACTGTTTTAGTTTTACTAAAGCAACTATTAATATTAAGTCAAAGAAGGGGCAATTGCATTTGGGTGCAGCCTCTTGGTGGGTTCAACTGAATCCGGCGCAAGGAGTGCCGCTAGATCTCAGGTTTATAACAAAGAAAAAAAAAATGAGAGTTTAGCTATAAGAATCCATTACTTGAACTTTTTTCAAAAATAAAGTCGACCGAGGTGGTCGACTTTAGACATTTGCTCCGTTGCTACCTAGAACCTGTGTATTCTATAGGTAGGAGTCTGGGTGCCCTGGTAAAAGAATTTCTCCTTGAACACTGCTATCTGGGCTTAAGGCCACTTCAATCAAGGCAGCGACATAACTGAAAAACAGCCTGTAAGTAATTAAAGGGGTTTTTTAACACTGGCACAAGTTCGAGGTAAATATTTATCCGGAGTCAGAAGTCCGATTTTTTTTGGGTAATTGACGGACCATAAAAGCACCTCAGATCAATTCTTTGCAGTGGCTGAGGGGTCAAAACAATCTGGTTAAAGATACTTGTCGGTTTAATAAATACCCTGTGTTTTTATTAACTACCATTACAAAATTAAGTAGGCCTCTCATACGACGTTTTGTTGTCCCGGATAACATGTCAATATTATAGCCAATGCCGCTGGTGGCGGTAGAATATATGCTAGCTGTCATATGCTTCACCATCTAACCAGACAATTATTTGTAAATTAAGGAATACCATTGCTTGAAGTTGAATTAGACAGTATCAGTTAAATAGAAATAATGCTATTCAATAAACTTGACAAATATCGTGACATTGGTTTGCTTATTTTACGTATTGGCATTGGCATATTGTTTATATGGCATGGTTACGCCAAACTATTAAGAGGACCTGATACATGGATAGAACTTGGTAATGCATTATCAACCATGGGAATACACTTTGCTCCCAAATTTATGGGTCTTTTGGCGTCCCTTTCAGAATTTGGAGGCGGTATTTTGCTTGTATTAGGGCTATTTACGCGTCCAGCATGCTTCTTCCTATTATGTACTATGGTGGTAGCTACATTTATGCACGTGTCAAATGGTGATCCACGTCAGATATTTTCTCAACCTCTCGGATTAGCTATCCTTTTTTTCAGTTTGCTTTTTATTGGCCCGGGCAAATTTTCATTGGATGAAAGATTCTCTAAAAATAAAGAAGGTATAATTAGCTAGATACTCTTACAAATAATAAAAAAATTGTTCCCGAAGAATTGGCATACAACTGAGCAGAAACTGGGTAAGAACAAAGTAGAATAACTAAGCAATACTATCACCAAAAACAACCTGCATCAATACATTGTTAAAATCAAACCTGCGTTTTATTTAACCCACCATCAAAACCACACTTGCACATTTTTCGGCCCCCGTCTCTAAAGTTTTAAGTATATGTTGACTTTTTAGCATCTCCAGTCTGTCGCGTTCGAGCAGAGTTAAGAAAACTGGTTAATTAATTCTAAGTTAAATAAACCTGCAGGAGTTGAGTTAATTTAACTCGAATTCCATGGTTTAGATCTAAGTAAAGTGGAAGAAATTGGTTGGACGGTCTACTCAATGTGGCCGCAGCCTCTTATCAAGGATTAGGAAAAACCAGCTTAAATTTTGATTTATTTGAAGATGTCGCTTTCCAATAAACTAGGACGCCATCCAGGAAATTCTCCAGCAGTTTATTACGTCCCCATGGCATCCAGGCAACCTTTTACATAGCCTACTGATTCGGAAAGTCCGGGCATTGGATCCTCAGCATCTTTTTCATATTCAATGCTGACCACCCCCTGGTAGCCGTTATCGACAAGCATTTCCAGGAATTTAGGTATATCTATAACGCCCCTGCCCACTTCCACTGTTTTACCATCTTCAGCTGCTTTATCAACATCTTTTAAATGAATATCCAGCAATCGTGAAAAATATTTTTCCCCTGCCTGGGTTGGGTCTACCCCAATTCTCTGAGTATGACCTATATCCATGCACAAGCCAAACCTCGGATCCAGATCCTTAATCTTTTCATAAACACTTTCGGGGCTGGGGTACTTGTCATCCCCGGGACCGTGGTTGTGAATGGCTACTTTAATGTCATATTGCTTGATTTTTTCGTTGGTGTACCCAATCAAATCGGGCTCGGGCACTCCCACAATCATGGACATGCCAGCATGCTTTGCATATTCAAATGCCTGGTCCACCTCAGCTTTATCATTCATGTATATAACACCTCCTCCGTATAGGGTCAACCCCGCATCATTGACTTTTTTTGCGATGTTTTCTAGTTCCTTGGGCGTAGCGCTTAAAGGCAAATGCATACTTTTAAAACATATGTAATCCAGCCCTGCTCTTTTGGTCATGGCAATTGCTTTGGCCTGGGTAAATTCCCGCAGGCTATAGGACGCCAGTCCCAATTTTAATTTATTGTCTTTATTTTCAGTGCCTTGACCTGAAGATCCCAAGGGAACCAGCGAGGCAGCTGCGGTAAGGGCGGATATTTTAATGAAACCTCTTCTTGTTTTCATGGTTTGTTGTTTCAAATGTTAGAGTCAATGTCTGATTAAATGATGATGTTTTCAAGTGAAATAGCAATTTTGATTTATCTGTTTAGGTTTATTTCAATTCTCAGGCAATTTAAAAGCAAAATAGTAATCCCCCGACTCTATGCCTTGCATCCCTCCTCCTCCTGCTGCAATAACTACATATTGATTTCCATCTATTGCATAGGTTGCTGGTGTTGCAAATCCACCAGCAGGCAGTTGAAATTCCCATAATAATTCGCCGGTATCCTTATTAAATGCCCTGAATTTCT
>CAZAWQ010000090.1:0-12946 GCA_964488585.1 uncultured Roseivirgaceae bacterium | reverse complement strand
GCCTGGAAATGTTGGATTGGATGCATGGCTTACAAACTTGAGTTAGTCATTATTGTCTGGTCAGGGTTTCATCTAAATTCAACAAAAGTGAACATAGGGCGGTATAAGCAGCATGATCCGTAGTACTTAGGTTCAGGTCTGCCGGGTGCTCCCCAATACTGATGATCTTTTCGGCTTCATCAATGGATCCGGAGTATTCACTTCGTAATTTTTGTAACCGCTGTTCCAGGATATAAAATTCATCCTCATTGGGTCTTCTGGAAGTAGCCAGCTCGAAGGCCATGGTCAATCTGGTCTGATCGGTATTTTCTGCATTTAAAACCCGTGACGCCAATACCCTGGCGGCTTCCATAAAAGTGATATCGTTTAGGGTGGTCAATGCATGTAACGGCGTATTGGTACGGGATGCTTTCACCGTGCATATTTGCCTGCTGGCGTTGTCAAACAAGATGGTAGGACCTACTATGCGTCTCCAAAAAGTATAGAGTGTCCTTCGATACAAGGCATCACCCTGACCCTGTTGGTATTTGATTTTACCAAAAGTGGCTTCCTCCCACACGCCTGCAGGCTGATAGGGATTGACCGATGGGCCTCCAATGGAATCCACCATTAATCCACTGATTCGGAGCGCCTGGTCCCTCAACATCCATGAAGGCCATCTCATTCTGGTTGCTCTGGCAAAATACTTGTTTTCAGGGTCTACCTCCAGTAATGCCGCACTGATCTTGGAAGACTGCCGATAGGTTGCACTCATTACAATCTTCTTAAAAAAGGCTTTTAAGTCCCAGCCACTTTCCATGAAGTCTACTGCCAACCAATCGAGCAGACCGGGATGTGTGGGCAATGCTCCCTGCACCCCAAAATCTTCAATGGTCTTTACCATTCCATTGCCAAAAAAATTCTGCCAGTACCTGTTAATAGTAACCCTGGCGGTTAGCGGATGGTCCCTGGATACCAGCCATCGGGCCAATGCAAGCCTGTCATTGGTTACATTTTCAGGAAGCCCGGGTAATACCTCAGGTACGTTCCTGGTTACCTGATCCAAGGGTTTATTGTAGGTGCCGCGTTCCAACACAAATGTAGCTCTTGGATGTTCAAGCTGGTCCATTACCATAACCTGCAGATTTTCCGCAGATTGTCGGTCACGATTATTCTTGGCATCTTTTAGGTCCTTTAATAATGTCGCGTACTCAGGATCGCTTTCCTGATAATAATTTTGAAGCAGCCCAATGTAATATGGATTTCGTTGGTTAGGGGTATAGCCCAGGGCATAGAGATTGTCTCCATCCAGGTCGGCGGCTAACGCTGATTCAGAAGCTGGTAGATCTGCCCTTCGAGGAAACTTCTCCAGCTCTTTATGGCCCACTCTGTTGGATATCTCATCCACATATTTTTGCAGCTTGGCCACCTTTTCTAATTTTTCCGGTGGACTGAGGTCCAATATGGGAGCTACTTGACCATGGTAGCCAATACCTTCCTCACTTGTCTGATTGAAATAGTCATAAAACTGATAGTACTCTTTTTGAGAAATGGGGTCGAACTTATGATCGTGACAACGACTACAGCCAACGGTAAGCCCCAACCAGACTGTGCTCATGGTCTCTACTCGGTCCAATACGTTTTCAACCCTGGTTTCCTCCGGGATCCTTCCTCCCTCCCCATTGTACATATGATTGCGGTTGAAAGCCGTGGCCAGGATATGGTCAGTAGTAGCATCCGGAAACAGATCTCCTGCCAATTGCTGAACAGTAAATTGATCGTAAGGCATGTTGTGGTTGAAAGCATTGATCACCCAATCCCGCCAGGGCCACATATTTCTGGTAGGATCGCCCTGAAAACCATTGGTGTCTGCATAACGGGCAACATCCAGCCACTCCCAGCACCAGCGTTCACCATATTTTGGAGAAGCAAATAGACGGTCTACTAATTTTTCATAGGCGTTTGCTGACTGATCTTCTTCAAACTGTTGTATCTCCTCCAAACTGGGAGGAAGCCCTGTAAGGTCGAAACTTAACCTCCTGATCAGTACTCGTTTTTCCGCTTCAATAGATGGTGATAACCCCTTGGACTCCAATCTATGAAGCACAAAATGGTCAATTTCATTTCTAGGCCAATCGCTATTCGAAACCTTGGGTAATGGGGCTTTTACAGGAGCGATGAATGCCCAGTGTTTTTTCCACTCAGCCCCCTGACGCACCCATTTAACCAAAATTGCTTTTTCAGCTGCTGTAAGCGATAATTTTGATTCAGGCGGAGGCATCATCATTTCCGGGTCTGCCTGAAGAATTCGATGAACTAAGGCACTTTCATGTGGTTTTCCAGCAACTACGGGAATGACCTCACTGTCGACCCTCTTAGCGAAAACCTCTGCTTGGTCATCGAGGCGGAATTCACCCTTACGGGCATTTTCGTCCGGGCCATGACAGGGATAGCAACGGTCCGAAAGAATAGGCCGTACATGAAAATTAAAATCGATGGTTTCAGGCAATTGAGCATATGCGATTTTTACCTCATCTGGCAAAGGGGAGGAGCATCCAAAGAATAACCAAAAACCAGCGACCAGGAAAAAATAAACTATACGAGGTTTGTCGGGTGTATATGTCTGTAGTGTTTGGCAGAAAATCATGTTACATCTTGCTTGATGGGAGTTTGGTTTTAATCGTCAAACTTATAACCATCCATTACTCTACTACCTTCAGGAATACTAAAGTATTCTGGGCGTGTATCCGGTCGAAAACTTAGGTCTGAAATGGTGATGTTAACCGTGTGTTCTGTTGGTGCCTTTCCATCCCACTTATAGGTCTTGATTGATTGAGGAAACATAATTCCGTTAATAGTTTGTTCTCCGTAATAGGTCATATGCTTTTCAGGACCATGTTCACCCTTAGCAAAAAAACCCGGATATGAAACAACATACCTTAATCCTCCAACTCTAAAGGTGTTTGTGTCGATATACAATACATAAAAATCATCGGGTGCATCTCCCATACCGTCGCCGAAGGTTACAAGAATCTGATGGTATTTGTTGTTTTCAAATTCTATGATTCCTTGATATTCAAGACCAATCCCTTCATCAGCTAACACAAATGGAACTCCTGTAAAATAAAAGGGGGTAAGTGCCCAAAACCTGGGGTTTGTCTTAACATCAGCATCATATGGGTATTTCCAGGCCTTTTCACCGTCCCAGCCATATTCAATGGCGGTATCTGACACCAGCTGGAGTCTTGCTTTTGCAGACCAGGTATCAATAGTTTGGTAAGTGTCCGGTCCTCCTGTTTTTAGGTTTTGGTAATTAAACCGAAAATATAAAGGCCCATTGGCATACCACCTATCAAGTCCTCCATGAGTTTCTAAAGCTTTCCAAAGAAGTTGCCCTTCCTCTGTTTCAGCTAATCTTTTTTCTGCTTTTGAAACTCGCTGTTCTATCCAGTTTTTTGGCGGAGTTGCCGAAGGTTCCTGTAACTTGGCCACCGTCTTGGTATCTTCCCTGGCATTTTCTGATCCAGTCTGTTTTTCACTGTTGCAATTGAATCCAATAAGAGCAACCAGGATCAATGCTAATCTTACCTTATGTCTCATCAATATTCCATTTTGTCTCTTAAATATATCTTGCCTCCATCAGGGGATTCTGAGCAAGTGCAGATTTAATTTTGAGCCTACCCGGAAGCCATCTATAATTCTTTAACGTATATGTTTTTGAATTGCACCAGGCTGGGAGGGCTTACCCATTCACCATCCCGTTTAGACCCATGATGCTGGAGGCCAACCGGTCCTTCAAGAGGGATATCAGGTAACAATGCGTTTTCAATCACCTGTATTCCGTTAAGTTCCACACTCATACGGTCATCTATCATGGTGATTATGAAAGTATTCCATTCACCAATATTTTTATCGGCATTTACCATAGGGGTCACCCCCCGGCGGACTTCTGGCGGCATGTTTTCATCCATGCGGTATCCATATACCTCACCCGATCCAATTGGCCAGCACCAGATGTTGGCCTGGCACTTCCCTACACCCCGCAAAAGGATACCGGAGTCAGAGTCAGGAACTACTATGTTTATAGGCTTGCCGTTTTCATCCAGCTTGTGAAGACCGCTGGGTAAGACGATGGGTACACCAGGGTTTTTCCAAGGTGTCTCTTTAATACGCCAATCGACGTATAGCACAAAATTTTTGTAGATCTTTTTCGACCATAGACTTTTATCGCTTTTCGATTCACTTTCGGCGTCATAATCTATTACGCCTTCTGAAACTTTCCAATGGCCATTATCCCCCTCGGGTATTTCCCAGCCAGAGAGATCTTTGCCGTTAAATAGTGATACGGACCCTTCGGGCCCTCCAACCTGAGCATTTACAGATACCAGGGGAAACATGATAATTAATATAGTGAGGGTGGCGATCGATTTCATGGGCGTTAGATTTTAAGTAAGACAAGATACAAAATTTCTGAATTTCGAGTAGACTATCTATAGAGATCACATGGATCATCCTGGAGCTTGTCAGAAGGATTCCTTTTTAAAGCCAAAATCTTACCTATGCCAGTTGTCGTATCATTCTAGTAAGAACGGTAAAGTGGAACATGATAAATTGCTTTATTTTGAACAGATAAACACCTATCAGGATGCCAGATTTTTTTAAGTGGAACTTATGCGTAATTCTATCAGTATTTTTAATTTTTGGATGCTCAAAGGATAATAATGAAATTCAGGTCACGGGGGTCTTATCAGGGTTGATCGTAGATGCTGAAACCGGCGCTTCCATAAGTGATGTAAGCATTATTGTATTTGATGCCAACACCAATGCCCCAACAGGCACTACGTTTTTATCAGATGTAGACGGAAATTATAGTACTGAATTATTAGCTGGATCTTATTTTATAAAGCTATCTAAACAAGGATACAGCAGGGTACCAACATTTGACATAACCCCGATTTCCTTCACTATTGCAGTTGGGCAAACATTTGACAAACCGGTTGAAATGTTTAAAAGTACCTTAAATAATACGGGTTTCATATCGGGCAAAGTTATTTCAGGGAATGAACCTCAAGGGGGCGCCCTGGTAGTGGCTTCTAATGGCGCTGTGGGATTTTCCAGTGTTACGGATCAAAATGGAGAGTATAACATATATAACGTTTTTGCAGGGGATTATTCTGTAAAAGCTTTTCTTGCAAACCATAACTCTAGTGAACTAAATATATCAGTGACTACAGATATGGAAACTTCTTTGACTGACCTGCTATTATCAACTGGAGCAACTGGTCAGGTAACAGGACAGATAACATTTTTATCTACACAAAACATTGAGGTTGATATTGCACTGACACATCCCGGTACAGGTGAAACAATTCCTGGGTTGACGACCCATACATCGAACTTTTCTTACAGTATTTCGGGTGTTCCCGATGGAGTATATATCGGAAGGGCAACTTATGAAAATGATAATAAAGTAGTGGACCCTGACCGAATTGTAAAATTTGGAGAACCTACTGTGACTGTTTCTACAGTGCCAATAGAACTTAATTTTGATGTTACTGGTGCTGTGCATTTAATAGGGCCTACCAATGATTTTAGCACTTCTGAACCTGTCACAGTGGGTGCTGCACCATTACTTGAATGGGCTGCGTATTCCAGTACTTCTGATTATGTAATCGAGGTGGTTAATTCTGATGGAAAAATCATCTGGGGCGGTTTTAACAACGATAATGCGTTAGCCACCAAGAATATTATTATTCCAAGTAGCCAGACGAGCATTCAATTCAATGCTGATAACAGCGCGACGGAGCTTTTGGAAGCAGGGAAAATTTATCGCTGGAGAGTTTACGCTAGTAAAGACGATGTACAAGAGGAAACCGGTTGGAAACTTATTTCCGTAAGTGAAGACCAACAAGGACTGATTAAGGTGCTGTTGTAGCCTTATATACAATAATACCTGGCTTTTTTTGTAACCTCCTCACCCATATTGGGGGAGGTTTACTTGCTAAACTACCGTCCATACCTATCATGCCCTGCTCAAAGAAATCCCCTTTTTTAAGTAGAAGATTAAAACTTACTTATATTTATACTAAACAAACCACATAACCATGAAACAATTTTTTAATACCACCAAGACCCTATTACTGGCCCTTCTTTTTGTTGCTGGCATAAGCATCACCATGATTGCCCAGATAACTACACCCAGAGCACCTAGCCCTGCGGCGAAAGTGAGTCAAACTATTGGTATTTCTAAAGTGACCATTAAGTATTCCAGACCTGCAGTCAAAGAAAGGGAAGTTTATGGGATTCTAGTCCATTATGGTTATAAGAACCTTGGATTTGGAACCTCAGAAGCAGCTCCATGGAGAGCCGGAGCCAATGAAAATACTACCATTACTTTTTCCCATGATGCCACTGTGGAAGGTCAACCCATTCCAGCCGGGACCTACGGTCTATTTATTGCTCTTTCCGAGGATGGAAATGCAGAGGTTATTTTCTCTAAGAATAGTAGCTCCTGGGGAAGTTTTTCTTATGATCCCGAAGAAGATCAGTTGAAAGTAACCGTAACTTCCAACGAGATCCCACTAACCGAAAGATTGACTTTCGACTTTGTAGATATTGAGGCCCAATCAGCTGTGGCCGTACTTGATTGGGAAAAGAAGCGTTTTCCTTTCACAGTTGCCTTCGATGTACATGAAATCGTACTGGCCAATGCCCGTAATGAACTCAGAGGAATAAAGGGTTTTGGCTGGCAGGGTCCGGCATCTGCTGCCAACTATTGCCTACGAAATAATGTCAACCTTGAAGAAGGTATGAAATGGGCTGATCAGGCGGTGAACAACAATAAGAATTTCAACACGCTATCTGTAAAGGCTGGATTAACCGCGGCTATGGGTAACGATGCAGGTATGCTCTATGATGAGGTGGCCGGGCTTGCCAGTAAAAACCAGTTGAACCGCCTGGGCTATCAGTTAATGGGTGCCGGCGATAGTGAAAGGGCCCTGGAATATTTTAAGACCAACGTGAAGAACCATCCGGATGACCCCAATATGTACGATAGTATGGCGGAATGTTACAAGAACATGGGTGAAGACAAAGAAGCTATTAAAAACTTCAAAAAGTCGCTGTCCATGAATCCTCCTGCTAATGTAAAAGCAAATTCGATTAAGAATCTAAATGAACTTGGAGTAGATACGTCGGCTTACGTTACAGACATATAATTCTACTCCAATATTTGATAAAAAAGGCCACTGCCTCCACAGTGGCTTTTTTTCTTTAAATTCGGTCATGATACACACCATTGATCTGAACTTTCAGGGTTTGCCGTTGGCTATAGCCTCATTTCTGGTAACTACTAAAGAAGGTCCGGTATTAATAGAAACCGGTCCACACAGTACACTCTCATATCTCCGGGAAGGTGTAAATAAATTGGGTTATGACCTGTCAGACATAAAGAATGTATTAATAAGCCATATTCATCTCGATCACGCAGGTGCCGCCTGGTATCTGGCAAGCCAGGGCGCTAAGGTTTTTGTTCATCCCATGGGATATCGACATCTGAAGAATCCTGAACGATTAATGGCTTCTGCGGAGCGTATTTATGGGGATAAAATGGACCAGTTGTGGGGAAGTATGGAAGCCATTTCCGATGAGCAGCTGGTAGAAGTGGTAGATGATCAGCCAATAGCAATAGGAGGGAAGTTATTTAAGCCGTGGTATACACCTGGACATGCCACACATCACATTGCCTGGCAAGTCGATGAGGTATTGTTTACCGGCGATGTTGCCGGGGTCAAGATTGGGAGCGGTCCGGTTATGCCACCATGCCCGCCTCCTGATATTGATATTGAAAGCTGGACACAATCCATTGACCTAATACGTGAATTGAAATTGAAGAAACTTTTTCTAACACATTTCGGAGCCATTGACAATATTTCGGTCCACCTGGATGAATTGGAAAGACGATTAAATACCTGGTCCCAATGGATTAAGCCGTACTGGGAGGCTCAGACACCCGCTTCAGAGGTTACAGCTCCATTCCAGCAATTTGTAGCTAGTGAATTGCTTAAAAGTGGCCTTTCCGGAGCCGAAGTAAAAACATACGAAGCGGCCAATCCTTCCTGGATGAGTGTTTATGGTTTACTCAGATACTGGGAAAAAAGGACTCAATAAATATATTTAAGTCACACATAATCAACATTATACAATTTAAGTGGTTACATTTCGCAAACTTATAATATTAATATATGAATAAATATTATAATTATAGTGGGATTAACTTATACCATACAAGACCGATTAGAGGGAAATGCCAGACAACGACGAAGATTGCGACGAGTAGGTACGGCCAGGTCAAGGGGGCAGGAAATTCACTTGGAGTACTTAAGAATTGAAGCTCAAACCTTCAAAGATATGCAGCTACAGCTTCAAAATAGACAGTGGACCATCTTCAAGAGCAGGAAATATTCTCTAATGTTGGCAATTTTTGCCATGTCCTTCTATGTAGTTGGAATTTTTTATATGTTCAAGCAAATAGACCTGGCAAAAGTGGAGCAATGGCAATTTGCTATGACAGCACTACCGTTTTGGTTAATACTGGTGCTAATACCGGTGGCTTTAATAACATTTTTTAATACCCGCAGTACTCATCGTTAAAACCGTGCTTTCAGCCCCACAATAAATGACCTGGGCATTCCTGGTCGCAAGCCGGCAGGTCGCCGGGCTACATTATACACCTGATTCGTTAGATTTCTAATACTGCCAAATAATGTTAGATTTTTGTGTAGGGTATAATTGGTGCTGAAATCCACTACGAATTGACTGTCGGTACTTTCATCAAGAGGAATATCTCCCTGGCCTGGAACAGTTCGTAATGCACTCTGGTATTTTGTGCTAAGATTGACACTGAACCTCCCTGATTCCAATCCAGCAAATAAAGCCAGTTGGTGCTTGGGTAAATAAGGCAACTGATCCCCTTCCTCAACAGTGCCCCAACCTTCAAATTCGCTTTCAAATGAGTTTTGAAATACTCCTTCTGTTAAGGTATAGGTGATTCCAACAGGTAAGCTTAGTGGGGTATTAGCAGAGTTCAGCAAATCGTAATTGAGTTCGAACTCAATTCCGGATACATCTACATTTCCACCATTGAACTGGTCGGTGGTGCCTTGTCCCCCTGAAGCCGCTAAATCTGAGCCCAATAAGTTGCTGTAGTCATTGAAAAACAGCACACTTTGTATATATAGCGCTTTGTGTTGGAAACGAAACCCTAACTCATAGTTTACACTTTCTTCTGGCTCCGTGCCTTCCTTGGAACCTGGTGGAGAAAACCCTTTGTGAATCCCTAAGAATGAATTCCATTTGGAGTTGATCTTATAGTCGATGCCAATTCCGGGAATTACTACATCCACTTTGTTCGACCTAGTGGACAAGTTAATTTCTGTTCTATCAGGATCCTGTTTACCATAATCTAGTCTTTCTATTTCAATATTTTCGTATCGCAATCCGGGTACGATGGTCCATGCTCCAACCTGAAGGGTATATTGAAGATAGCCGGCGAATGCATTGGCAGTCTCAATGCGATTACTTTCTGTTCCCGGTGTCCCACTTTTGGTCAACATCATCACACCGTCCTCCATCTTGTATTTGTCAACCCACTGAAATCTGTCGATTTGGTCCTGATGAAACCTAAGGCCTATTTCCAGATCACTTTTAACCGTTTCAGATCCAAATCGGAACCCCAAAACCGTCTGTAGTCCTTTAGAATAGTATTCGCGGTTGTTGGCTTTCACCTCTAATGCATCATCGTTAGGCGAAGTGACACCTTGGATGATGTCGAACTCCTGATTATATGTGGTCGGGTCATCCAGGATTTTACTGATGCTGACCTGTTCTCCATCTGTAGAAGCCTTTACTTTAGCCAGTTTATACCAATTCCGCTCAAAATCAGTACGGTAAACTGTAGTAGTTACATCCATAAACTTGAATGGCTGTATCTGATGCCTTAGCATAATTTGCCTCTGCCTGGTATTTATCACATCCTTTTGAGATCCGGAATAGCGTCTGAACGGAGTTGCTTCAAAATCAGCATCTGTCAGGCCCAAATAGGTTTCATCTGATTCTCCCATAGTCTGGCCTAATTTAATTGTTAAAGATTGCTGGATCTTGGCATCAGAGTTAGTGTTTACTCTGACTTTTGCTATATAATCCTGAAGGTTGTAACCGGTATCCCCACCATTATCGAGTTCCTTAAAACCATCAGAATGTGATTGGTAAGTTTCCAGTGAGAATCCAATGTTCTTGTAACTATCACCGATGGCCGCATGAATCGTGCGGGACCCGTAATTTCCACCCAGGATACTTACTTTTCCAGAAAACTGGTCAGGGATTTGTGTGCTGATAAAATTAATGGCACCTCCGGTGGTATATGGCCCGTATTTAATTTGACTGGATCCTTTTCTTACTTCTACTCCCTGCATTCGAGCAGCGGTCGGGAAGTAGTAAGCAGCAGGGGCAGCGTAGGGGGCAGGGGCCATCAGCACCCCGTCTTCCATAATGGTGATTTTTGAGCTGCGCTCTACCCCGGAACCTCGTAGACCGATATTGGGCCTTAAACCAAATCCTTCTTCCTCCTGTATATTTACTCCAGGTATATTCCTTAGTATTCTGTTAACGTCACTGTAATTAAATTTGTCCAGTTCTGCAGGTCCCAGGTAATGAACGGACCCTGGTATTTCCTGAATACCCAAATGACCTCCAGAAAGCGAAGTACGTTCTATTACTATTCCTGGAATCTCAATAAAATCTTCTTTCATTTCCCAATGAACTTTTAAATCCTCTCCAGGATTTAATATCACGGTTTGATGTTGTTTTTGAAAACCCAGACTGGATATTACCAGTTGATATGTTCCGCTGGGGATATCTTTTAGTACAAATCTTCCTTTTCCATCCGATACGGTTCCTTGTTTAAGTCCATCGAGATAGATATGAGCGCCCGGTATTATTTTGTTGGTTCCGATCTCTGTTAAATTGCCTGAAATACCGGCTGTTTGAGCAGATATGCCAAGTATCGTTGTGAACAATATCAACAATATCAAGATTTTCTTCACACTAAGTTTATTTAGACTAATTTTAAATAAGGATGAGTAAAGGTAGAAACAGGATGGGATGTACACAATACACCATCAAGGGCATTTTGTGATTAACTAAATTAGGTATTAGTACCTAACATTAGGTACTAAGCGTTGATAATACCAGTTTTCACCGCATATAGGGTTAATTCCGACACTGAGCCAATAGCCAACTTTTTCATGACATTCTTTCGATGAGTGTATACCGTATGGTGACTCAAATGTAACTTGTCTGCAACTTGACGGGCGTTCATTCCACTCGCTGTTAATTGAACAATCTCTACTTCTCTCACTGAAAGTTCAGTTGGCAGGCATTCCTCTTCCACATTTTTATCAAGATGTTTTTCAAGGATCAGGTCCAATACTTTGTTACAAAAAAATTTTTCACCCTTGGCTGTGGCGTAAATCGCCCCCACAATTTCTTGTTGGCTACACTCCTTAGTGACAAATCCACTAATACCAATTGCAATTACATCAAATATATTCGACCTGTCATTGTCAGATGAAATTGCCAGGATCTTAGTATCAGGACTCAGTGTCTTTACTTCCCGCAGGTCACTTATGGACACAAAGTCCCGTAGGTTATAGTCTACCAGCAATACTTGAGGCTGCTCGGATTGCAAAATACTCCTTAGATCTTCCAAGGAGTTTATATCATTCAGAAGTTGAAGGTCCTTCCGGTTATTTATGATGGATTTGAGACCAACTTTGGTCAATGCTTGTTTATCTGCAAGAGCAACCTTGATGGAGGACACTTTTATTATTTAGAATGATTATAAATTGTTGCAATATAGTAGTGATACACTAAAGATGGAAATCAATTGGTGGTTTTTTGAATACCCCCTGACCAAAAGAGCTGGATCCTGGAAAATGATTAATCCATATTGGCAGTCTGAAAAACCCGGATATAATCAACTTCCATGGTTTGAGCAAAAGTAGTAGTCTCATCCGGGTCCCCAGGCCACTGGCCACCGACCGCGATATTGGCAATAAAAAAGAAGGGCTCATCGAAGGGATAGTTGAACCCAACGTCTTTGGCTTTGAGTGAAAAGAATTTATGATAGTCCACAAACCATTCGATCAAACCCTCTTGCCAGAGAATGGTGAAGACATGGAATTTGTCCCCAAATTTTTCCGTTGGACTAAGAGACCAGCTAGTTCCTGTAAACTGATGCCCATCTCGATCAAAGTGACCGGTACCGTGAACCGTAGCGGGTTGATGTCCGACCATCTCCATAATATCAATTTCACCACATACCGGCCATCCCACCTGCTCGATGTTGCTTCCTAACATCCATATTGCAGGCCAAATTCCTTGACCCCATGGCAATTTGGTCCGGATATCTATCCGGCCAAACTTAAACTCTTGCTTTTCCTTGGTGGTCAAACGACTAGATGTGTAAATGTTACCAAGCGGATTTTCTGCGGTGATTATCAACCGTCCATTTTGAAGTTTGGTGTTGTCCTCTGAGTAGAGTTGAAGTTCACCGTTTCCCCATCCACAAAGATCAGGACAACCATCTCCTATTTCAAAATTCCAATCAGCAGGGTTTAATTCCGTTCCGTCGAATTCATCACTCCATACTAATTCCATACTGGGATATGATTCTGGGGTTAGAAACCCTTCGTTGTCCTCACCCGGGGTGAATGTATCATCATCTAATATGGTAATTTCTATTTCGTTGTTAAATAATGTGGCATTGGCTATCTCAGTAACGGATAGTATGAATTTCTCATCAAATTCTAAATGATAGTCTGGAAAAATGACAATCTGTGCTGATTGAATAGTCTCTCCAGCCGCAAAAGTAACAGCTCCGGAAGATGCTTCGTAGTCTATCCCTCCC
>CAZAWQ010000089.1:0-1717 GCA_964488585.1 uncultured Roseivirgaceae bacterium | reverse complement strand
CGGGGTGACACCACCAGTACTTCATTTTTCCTATTGCAAAAAATATCCACCGTATATTCTTGTCCACTTAAATACTCCTGAAAGATCAGATCCTGATATTTCTTCTTAAAATACTGGTATTCCGAATCATTTTCAATTTTGAAAGTATTGGTACTGGAACTCCCGGTAACCGGTTTTGCAAATAACGGAAACTCCAATTCAGTGATTTTATCAATGTAGCACCGGGGAGTTAAAACATGGTTGGCCAGGCAGAACTGAAAAAATGAATGTTTGTCATTACAAATTTGCACAGACTTTACAGGAGGCACCAAAACCTGCACTCCAATTTCAGTCAACAAATCAATATTCTTTGCTACCATATCGATCTCTTCAGAATAGGTGGGGATCAATATGCTGATTTGAAATTTCTTGATAGCTGAAATCAACTCTGATACATAGTTGTCTGAAGAAATTGGGTTACTCAAAAAATGTTGATCAACTAAATGTAATCCCGGAGCCAGTGGGTCCACATCGGTAGCATATATTTTTACCGGGATTTGCTGCTGTTTTTTTAAAGACTTAATAATTGTAACAGCAGAAGCAGTTCCTGCAGAGGTAATTAATACATGGTGGGCCTTACTCATTGATTGCTGTAAATAAACTCAATGGCTTCAATGCTTTTAGTCCCTTCATCTCCCTCCACCACGTCAATTCTTTCATTCAATAGTTTTTGGGTAATTGCAAAAACCACTTTATCATGATTTGAACTACTACCTTGATACTGACCATATTCATTGGGTTTGTCCTCGAATTCAATATCATCCGGTAATGGATAGGACTTCACATCCCAAAACTCTATCTTGTTTAAATACTTACCTCCGATTTTAATGGTGCCTTTTTCACCGATTATGGTAATACTGCCTTCGTAATTCTTGTTATATACACAGGTGGTCCAGGTCAGTGATCCTAATACTCCGCTCTTAAATTTTAATGCGGCTACACCACAATCCTCAATTTCAATATCATGAAATAGAGTGCTGGTCATGGTTTTACTTTCTGTCAACTCTCCAAACCACCAGATCAACAAATCAATAAAATGACTCACCTGGGTATACAAAGAACCCCCTTCCAATGATTTTTTGCCTCTCCAATCTGAACCAGCATAATAACCTCGATGACGGTTCCATAATACGCTGCATTGTACCATCCAAATTTTGCCCAATTTTCTACTGTCCAAAGCGTCTTTTGCCAGGGCAATGGGTTTGTTAAAGCGATTTTGTTTTACTACAAATAATTTGACTTGTTGTTTTTGGGCCGCATTCATCATTTTAATACAATCACTTACCGTTAAGGCCATGGGCTTCTCCACCAAACTATGGGTTTTGGTCTGTGAGGCCTTGATACTCATCTCACAATGCAGTCCATGGGGGGTACAAATGCTGATTACATCAGACTTGATATTTTTCAACAGTTCATCGTAATCCAAATAGTAGGGCACCTCATACAACGCTGAAAGTTCCTTACATTTCCGTTCATCAATATCACAGATAGCCATTAACTCCGCATTTTCTTGAGAATCAATGACAGCAATATGCCTCTTCCCGATATTGCCACATCCAACCACACTGAATTTGATTTTATTCATGATTTTGCCTCCAGCATCTCTTCCAGCAAATCTACCAACTCTTTGGTTAAATTATCCCTGGTAAATTTTCGAATTTCTTGTTTTAGAGGGTTT
>CAZAWQ010000088.1:0-7024 GCA_964488585.1 uncultured Roseivirgaceae bacterium | reverse complement strand
AGTAAAAGATCCGGTCCATGTCCACGATTTTCAGGCCACCCTAATGCATTTACTGGGTATCGATCATGAGCGTTTGACATTCAGGCACCAGGGAAGACGATACCGGTTGACCGATGTACATGGTAAGGTAGTGAAGGGGATATTGGCTTGAGCACTGCTAGCTCCTGGTTTGTAAATACCCATGATTTGAGAGCAGCTCCTTGAACCGCGGTATTTGCCTGATCTCTTCCCACATAGGGTGAACATTCAGAAACAGACTTCCCATTTTAGCATTAATGGCTGCTTCCATATGATCATATACTTTGTCCCAATCTTCCAAGCCAGCATAGACCATAGCAAAATCCATGTCCAAAATAATGTTTTCATCTTTTTGTTTTCGCTGCTCAAGCAGCCTTAGACATTCCTGAGCTTCATCCGTTTTGCCCATTTTGCCCAAAGTAAACCCCAGCCCGTTCAAGCCTTTAAGTTTTGATCCGGTCATTTTCTGAAATTTCCTAAAAGCTTTGAGCGCCTCATCATACTTTTTCTCTTTGGCGTATACCCATCCAATACCTTCCCAGGCTGCTCGAAAATTTGGGTCCAGTTCCAGAGCCTGGTGGTATCGTTCGATGGCCTTTTTGTTATACCCTGAAAAAAAGCTGATCTCTGCCAAGCTCCCCAGAATGATCAGCGAGAGGGGATCGAGCTGATGGGCTTTTTCAATTTCTTTCAAAGCTTCTTCGAAATTGCCGGTGTTGCTAAGATACATGGCATAATAATGATGGCCCGCCGAATTTCCCGGATTAATCTTCAACGCTTTGAGGAAATATTCTTTGGCTTCATCATTATTTTTTTCAAACATAAATTTTATCATCCCCATTGCCAGATTTGCTCCATCGTGCTGATCATCCAGGGCTATGGCTTTGTGCGCTGCTTCTTTAGCTTTATTAAAAGCAGTTCCTTTCATATTTCCGGTAATACCCAAAAAAATATAAGCGGAAGCCAATCCAGTATAGGGAAGGCTAAAATCAGGTTCCAGTGATATTGCCTGCTCAAAAAATGAAATGGATTTCTTTACACCCTCAGGAGACCATTTTTTCCAGAAAAAGTTTCCCTGAAGATAAAGGTTATAGGCTTCCAGGTTTTGGGCCGTGGATTTTGGTAATACTGCTTTTTTCGACTTTTCAACCAAACGCTCGCTCAACATTTTAGTGATTTTATAAGCGATTTCATCCTGGATTGCAAAAATATCTTCCAGTTTCCGGTCAAAATTTTCAGACCATAGATGAAAGCCATCCTTAGCAGAGATCAATTGAGTGGTAATCCTCACCTGATTTCCCGATCTTCTAACACTTCCTTCCAGTATGTGATCGACATTCAGTTGGTTGGCTATCTCCCTTATATCCACGTTTTTACCCTTAAATGCAAAAGAAGAAGTACGGGCTGTTACCCTAATCTCTTTAACTCTTGCCACCGCATTTAATATTTCCTCGGTAATCCCATCCGAGAAATACTCATTCTCCGGATCGTTACTCATATTGACAAAGGGTAAAACCGCCAGGCTCTTGGTAAGTTTCTTTCCCTTACCTATCATATTTTCCGCTTCAGGAATTTGCAGCGGACTATTGGAAAGAGCAAATAGCTCCACCGGGTCATCAACGTTTTTGAGGGAAAATGCGCCCAAGGATGTAACCTCCAGGTCTTGCTGGTTTTTGATATCATCCATAATCTTACCTGAAAAAAGTACTGAACCAGCGGTGGACAGGGACTCAATCCGGGATGCGATATTGACTCCGTCTCCGTAGATCCCCTCATCATCATGTACGATATCGCCGGAATGCAGACCAATCCTAAGCGGGACCTTGGGTTCCTGCAACAGTTGAGTTTGTATTTTTTGCGCACATCTGACCGCTGAGATGGAACTGGGAAAGATACACAGGGTCCCGTCACCATAATACTGAAGGATCTCTCCTTCATGTTCATTGATCTCTTTTTTCAAGACGGTCCTGTGACGGTCCCTTAAAGATTTGGCGAGACCTTCGTCTTTTTGCATGAGACGGGTGTATCCCACCATATCGGTAAACATTATGGCTGCAAGTCTTCGTTGAGGAGACATATATTATTTGAATATACGGGAATATGACGAAAGTCTCATATCCTGACTAAACATGCTCCTATTCCTTTTTAAAGGTTACCAGTGTATGTTTGATTGAAAAATTGACCACTCACAAGCAGTAATAAATGCTAAATTCGATTTATGAAATTTTGGATAACAGGACTGTTATTGATCTTTCTTGTTAGTGCTTGCGGAGTCAAACCCCAATATAAAACCGCAAAAGGCAAGAAAAAAAATAAATACTATAATTCCATTCAATACCACCGGGAACCCTTCAAAGCGCCAAACAGGTAGCCGGCAAGATAGCGATTGACCCAAACTATCGCTCAGGAAGGAAATAAGTAGTTTTTATTCGAAACTTGTTTAAACAAATATCGTATAAACAGATTATAGGTTTAGACAGGATGCGAATCGAAGAAGAAATAAAGCAAAGCAAGTTTGTCAGCATTCGTCAGAAGGCCCATCTGAACATCCTGTTTACAGCTTATTGGTTGGTTGATAAAACAAAGGAGACTTTGAAACCTTTTGATCTTACTCACCAGCAATACAATGTATTAAAGATATTAAAGGGGAGATTCCCTGAAAGCTGTGCTGCATATGATATTAAGGAGGTGATGATTGATAAAGGACCCGACCTTACCCGATTGATTGATAGGTTGATGGTGAAAAAATATGTAACCAGAAGTGAATGTGAAGAGAACAGAAGGAAGCTGGACATCACCATCACCAAGGAAGGAATGAGTTTGATAAAGAAAATCGAACCTCTATTAGAAAAGCAATTGATAGATCAGGCAAAAATAACCAACAAGGAGGCAGGTGAGTTGAGCAGGATCCTTGATAAAATGAGAACATAGAAAACTTAAACTAATTTTTAACTACTAAACCAAAAACCAAATGAGTTATTTAGAAAAAGCAAAAGACATTCAGGACAAAATGTCCAAAGGACAATTAATGGAGGCATTCGACCAGTATTACCACGAAGATGTAGTGATGATTGAGGCCACCGGTGAGAAACATGAAGGCAAAGCCGCCAATCGGGAAAGGGAGGAAAAATTTCTGGCCAGTGTTCAGGAATGGCATGGGGGCGGAGCGCTGGCGATTACTTCCAATGAAGAGGAGGGTATTACCATGGTCGAATCTTGGATGGACGTAACATTTCAAGGTGGCATGCGGCCAAAATGGGAACAAATCGCCCGACAAAAGTGGCAGGGTGACCAAATTATTGAAGAACGATTTTACTACAATATGCCGGGTTGATCTCACTCAGGATCATACACTAGCTAGACAACGAAATAATGAATACTGATAAAATCATTGCGGTGAAACCAATGAATTTTCCTTGGGAAACGCAAGACCCTTTTCTGTTTTGCGCCTATCATAGGGATGAATACCCCAAAGGGAACCGTAAAATGGGACCTGATCACTCACTTCTACAGGGTAGAAATATTGGACAGGATTTTACCATTAAGGACGGCTGGCGCATGTACCACGGCCGTACTATTCCGGGCTTTCCTTATCATCCCCATCGAGGGTTTGAGACCATCACCATTAATAAAGAAGGTGTTGTGGACCATTCAGATTCATTGGGTGCTGCTGGACGGTTCGGGGAAGGAGATGTTCAGTGGATGACTGCTGGCAAAGGGGTCCAACATTCTGAGATGTTTCCTCTTATCTATGAGGACCGAGACAATCCACTGGAGATATTCCAGGTTTGGCTAAATCTTCCCAAAGCCAGCAAATTTGTAGCGCCACATTTTAAAATGCTATGGAAGGACATCATTCCAGTGGTTTCAGAAAAGGATGACAACGGGAATATGACCATAATTGATGTGATTGCGGGAAATTTCAAGGATGCCCAGGCCCCGGCGCCCACCCCGGATTCTTGGGCGGCAATTCCCGATAATCTGGTAACTGTGTTAACCATAAAAATGGATGCTAACGCAAAGTGGATGCTTCCAGCCGCTCCGGGAGAAGCGAACAGGGTACTCTATTTCTACAGAGGAGGTAGCATAGTTGTTGAAGATGAAATCGTAAATGAGCATCATCTAATCCAATTACATGCCACTGAAGACATAGCCATAGAAAATGGAGATCAGGACGCTTATTTTTTAATGCTACAAGGAAAGCCCATAAATGAACCAGTGGCTCAACATGGCCCTTTTGTAATGAATACTGAGGAAGAGATTCGTCAGGCATTTTCTGACTACCAAAAGACACAATTCGGAGGCTGGCCCTGGCCATATCAAGAGCAGGTCCATGATAAGGAAAAAGGGCGATTTGCCAGACATGCAAATGGCCAGGAGGAAATTCCATAAACCCGGTTTATGCACTAGAAATCTATTCCGAGCCTTAACTGACTGCAATCTAGACACTTGCTCGATTTTTCCTACTCACCATAGCGGTGCTATGTTTCCGTTGCAAAAATCTGCGCGAGTGCCTATCTAACAGCCATTTAAGACGCTCATTACGAAGTCTAATGCATAAACCGGGTTAAACTGCTAAATTCATCTTATGATATACAGGGTATATTGATTAAATTGTGAATGGAAACCAGATAAAAAATATCTGGTATAACCAATATCACAATGTCATCAATTGCCACCCTTGAATCTTGGTTCGAAAATACACCCAAAGTTTTGGTGGCGCTTTCGGGAGGCGTAGATTCCTGTCTGGTGGCTTTTCTCTCCCGAAGGTTTCTTGGAAAGACTTCTGCGCCAGCAGTGATTTCAGTTTCTGCCAGTTTGAAAAGTAGAGACTTATTAATAGCTCGCAAATTTTGTAGTAAATATGATATCCTGTTAGAAGAAATACCGGGGCAGGAAATCAATGATGAAAGATATTTGAGTAATCCTGCAAACCGCTGCTTTTATTGCAAATCTTCCCTTTATAATTCCCTACGGGGTATGATAACCCTCGGCAATTATTCCGGATATACCATCATCAATGGCAACAATTTAAGTGATACCGGAGATTACCGGCCAGGTCTAAAAGCCGCTCGGGATTATCAGACCAGCAGTCCGCTGTTAGAATGTAAAATTGAGAAAGAAGAAGTACGAAGACTGGCCCAATCATTTAATCTTTTTGTTTGGAACAAGCCCGCAAGCCCTTGTTTGAGTAGCAGGTTTCCTTATGGTGAAAGAATTTCATCGGCCAAGTTGAGGCAGGTGGAGCAAGCAGAGGATTATTTGTTCCACCTGGGATATCTAGACTCCAGGGTCAGGTACTATGGAGATATGGCCAAAATAGAAGTGCCGCTCAATCAAGTTTCAAAATTACATGGGGATATGCCCGTCTTAAACAAGTTTTTCAGTGAAATTGGCTTCTCTACCTGTGAGGTGGACGAAGAAGGCCTGGTTTCGGGCAAATTAAACCGGAATGTGATCTGATGAGCCATCAAAATTTTAACATTGATATAAAGCGCAGGCCGATCATCACAGTGCCAACCAGTGTGGGAACCGGTGTGGCCCATGATGGTACGGTAGCGCTTCATTCCATGCTCAGCAGCTGTGCCAACGGGAATAGAATTGAAATCTAAAATTATAATAGAAAATGAAAAAGATTAGGAATTACCTACTAATGACAACAATTGTATTCGCACCCTCTTTGCTGTGGGCGCATCCTGGGCATGAACATCATGGAACAGGTTTGGAATTACTTGGTCACTACCTGGTCAGTTTAATATTTATATTAGTACTGGGGGCAGGATTGTTCCGCCTGGCCCATTATTTACTCAGTAAAAGAAATCCAGCTAGTAATAACCAAATATCCTAAAAATCACAGATAGCTATGAAAACCAGACGCTCAATTTTAAAATCATTGGCGGCATTGACTGCCGGTTTATTGGTTCCCACTAAGGGAATAAGCGGTGATTTATTTTCACCCGGTGACAAATTTGGAGAATTGTTGCCATTGAGATTTCTTGGCAAGACCGGTGAAAAAGTAACCATGCTTGGTCTTGGGGGCGCTCATGTAGCCCGATGCGACGAAAAAACCGCAGAGGCACTGATAGAAAATGCCATTGACGGAGGCATCAGGTTCTTCGACACCGCATACTCGTACGGAAATGGTAAATCAGAAATTAGGTATGGCAAATACCTGGTTCAAAAATATCGTGACGTTTCTTTTATCATGACCAAGACCACCGCCACCAGCGGGAAGGAAGCCTTGGCAGAATTGGAGCTTTCCTTAAAACGGATGAAGCTGGATTATGTTGATTTATGGCAAATACACAGTGTTAGAAATCCAAATGACGTGGATTCAAGAATCGAGCAAGAGGTGCTGGAAGTATTTAGGAAAGCTAAAGAGTCCGGAAAGGCCAAATATATTGGATTTACTGGACATACTGACTTTAATGCTCACAAACAGATGCTCAAACGCACCAATATTTTGGAAACCTGTCAGATGCCAATTAATTGTTTCGATCCAAATTATAAGAGTTTTATCAATAATGTACTGCCCACTCTTGTGGAAATGGAAATGGGCATTCTAGCCATGAAAACTTTATCAAATGGAGGTTTCTTTGGTGGCACAACCCACTTTGAAGGCGGAAAAGACCCCAAGATAATTCCCAATGTAGTCAGTGTCCGCGAGGCCATTCACTTCGTTTGGTCCCTTCCCGTAAGCACCCTAATTACCGGCGCCAATGATGTAGAGATGTTACAGGAAAAAATAGACCTGGCCAAATCATTCAAAAAAATGAATGAGCAGTCCCGAATGGAATTAGTGGAGCGGGTAGGCAATGCAGATTTAGAAGGAGCGAAGGTTGAGTTTTACAAAGCCTGATTTCCGCTCTTATGGTTTGCTTTCAGTGCCCTGTCAAATTATCAATGAGTTTGCAAATCTTGATGTGGACAAATATTGAGTGATAAAAAGACCTAGCGCTCAAGCTTCTGCATTACAGCTGAGTTAAACTGCTATTCCAGATGTCAC
>CAZAWQ010000087.1:0-6803 GCA_964488585.1 uncultured Roseivirgaceae bacterium | reverse complement strand
GAAATATTTAATGATTCCGGACTATTGCTGGGTTACCACAATCACGATGCTGAATTTAAGAAACAAGGGGACGAGGTAGCTTTAGAAATCCTATTGAACGAAACACAGTCCGACCTGGTGTCCTTTCAACTGGATCTTTATTGGGTAGTTAAAGGTGGAGCCGATCCGGTAGCGCTTATCGAAAAATATCCCGGAAGATTCTGTTCATTCCACGTGAAGGATGCAGCTGAAGATCTGGAACAAACCACTGTGGGCACTGGCATCGTGGATTTTGAATCGGTATTCAATATTAAAGGCAAGGCTGGCATAACTTACTACTTTGTGGAAGACGAGCGTACCGATGATCCGTTTGGAAACCTGGAAGCCGCTTTTAACTACCTCAATCAGGCTGAATTTATATAGGCTGGACTTTTTTCTTTTTTGTCAGACCCTGAAGCTGATGATATTCCCCTAATAAATTGTCTAATTACTGCAATCTGATGGGCTCCGCTGCCAATCCAAAGATTTACAATAAAATTGTTCTATCTTTGTGCATTCGTATGAGGTCACCTTATTGATTAGTTTGACTCTCAGGTTTTTTGCGACCCTTTACTAACACGCCGTATTGCTGGTCAATGCCGTTACAAAGTCGGGGTTATCTTGTACCCAATAAGCTAAAATGAAAATAAAGTTTAATAATCCTGTTTCGTCCAATCCACTACAAAAATCCATCAGGGACCAGGTGAATGCATATTTTAAACAAAACAATATTTCGAAAAAGGCCAATGGTAAAATGTGGTTGAAGTCTCTGGTATTGTTTGGGACATATTTTGGGGTGTATTTCACGTTATTACTTATCCCGATGCCACTATACGCTATGTGGATGATTACCCTGCTCATGGGATTAAGTCTGGCCGGAATTGGCATGTCAGTAATGCATGACGCAAACCATGGCGCTTATAGTTCAAGCACTAAACTTAACAATCTGCTGGGATACAGCATGAACCTTATTGGTGGAAACAAATTTAACTGGATGGTCCAACACAATGTAAAACACCACACTTTTACCAATATATATGGGGCCGATGAAGACCTGGACAATGGAGATGTGCTGCGGTTGTCACCGTACTCGGATTGGCATTGGTTTCATCGTTTTCAGCACTTTTATTGCTGGTTTTTATACTCTCTTGGTACCCTGAGTTGGGTGACCATAAAGGATTTCAGACAATTTAGGACCCTTTACCAAGAAATGGGCAATAAAGAACATTACAAAAATGAATTGTTTGTGCTTATTTTCTCCAAGATTCTTTACTACATATATATGGTGCTAATTCCCTGGCTAGTGCTGGATATATCCATTTTTTACATAATCATAGGGTTTTTGACAATGCACTTTGTGGCTGGATTTATATTAAGTGTAACCTTTCAATTGGCCCATATTGCTGAACATAATCATCATGATTCTGCTCAGTTTAAAGAAGAATTCCCTGATAGTTGGATAGTGCATCAAATAAAAACCACAGCTAATTTCTCCCGTAAAAGTGTGCTGCTAAACTGGTACCTGGGTGGTTTGAATTTCCAAATTGAGCATCACCTGTTCCCCCAGGTATGTCATGTCCATTACTTGAAGATATCAGAGATTGTCAGGAAAACCGTTAAGGAGTATGGACTGTTTTACTATGAGCACCCGAATATGGCACGAGCCATTCAATCACACTATCAGACCTTAAGGAAATACAGCTTAAAACCTGAGGTTGCCCAGTTAGTTGAATCCTGAAAAACGCCTCTTGACTAGAAACTAATAAATATAAGTCTTTAATTCAGCAAGGAATATTATTGATCCATCCAGATCAGAGCGGCCGCTCCCGATACCGCAGCATTTTTCCCTGTCATCCCCGAGGACAAAATACGTACTTTGTTTTTGTACATTTCCAACAGGTGATCTTCCATGTGCTTTTGGGTAGGTTCAAAAATCCACTTACCACAATTGGCCAACCCTCCAACTAAAAAAAAAGCTTCTGGTTGGGAAAATAAGGTAAAATTAGCAAGTGCTTTGCCCAATATTTCTCCAGTGTATTCAAATGCTTTTATGGCAATTATGTCACCTTCCTCAGCCGCCTTGGTAATCTCTTCCCCATGCAGGTCGTTGAACGCAATGCTGCGGAACCTGCTTTCATCGGTATATTTACTAATCATGTATAATATAGTGCGCTTCAACCCGGTAGCGGAGACATAGGCCTCAAGCCCTCCTTTTACCCCCACACCGTCCACTCTTCCATCCTCCGGAAGCACTGCGATATGTCCAAATTCTCCGGCAAATCCATCATAACCATACACCATACTGCCATTTGAAACAATCCCACTACCTAAACCAGTGCCAAGGGTAATAACTACAAAGTCCTTCATCCCCCTGGCATTCCCAAAAAGCATCTCGCCTAAGGCCGCCGCGTTAGCATCATTGGTTACTTTCATGGGGAGGTCCAGTCGGTCTTGTAATTTTTTTTGAAGTGGGACTATGCCCTTCCAGTATAAGTTGGCGGCATGTTCTATGGTTCCACGCTTATTGGATGCATTAGGTGCCCCAACACCCACTCCCAACAGGTTTACCTCCGAAGGCACTTTTTTAATAAGCTCGTGAACAGACTGGGCTGTTTTGTCCAGAAAATTTTCAAGATCTGGATATTCCTTGGTTCTGAAATTCATATCAACCACGCATTTCCCCGAATTGGTTACCAAGCCAAGCTTTGTTTTTGTACCTCCGATATCAATCCCTGCTACTAAGTCCATGTGCATTCAATATGAGTCGTACAACATAGAACTGCCGCCTCAACAACTATTGAGACGGCTCCTATGTCTTTAATATTTGTGGGTCAGATCAGTTCAGAAATAAATTGAAATAGTTCTTGTTTGTAGCCCTTAAAGCCATCTTTAAAACTGGTGATTTTATCATCAATGATATCATGTTTCACCCTGTAAGACTCCTCATTGGACTCCTCTCCAGTGATGATGCGGTTTAAGTACTTTTCGTGCTTGCGCACTGCTTTTGCAAACTCATCCAGAAGTTCACCCTGGTAATAAGTAATGAGATTTTGAAGGTGACCAATGGTCTTCTTACCTTTATAGGTAGTTACTTTGTGTGCGTTTGAATCTAGTAATCGTTGAAAAAATTCTAATTCAAGTTTCCAAAGACCAACTTCAGAGACCCATTGTTTGCTTGTTTTGTGCAGGTCCATCAAACCCTCTCGAAGTAGGAACTCCGTAGTCGTTGCTTTTAATTTCTCCATAGTGAAATGATATGTTTATGCTACAAAATTGACTATAAAAAAAGGTATTGGAATTATCCAATACCTTTTTATCTCTTATCTAACTGGATACACTATTTTTGTTTTAATCGGGATATTTAATTTAGAATTTTTAAAAGTAGTTAATCTCATATATCCGATCCTGACTTGCAACCAGTACATTAATTTATAAAAAAAATGGCACATTCCAAGTACGCTTTTCCAAATAGTTGCAATAGGAGGTGTCCGGATTTTAAAGACTTATTTACTGCTAGTTGGAATACAACCTGATCATTTGATCCAGTTCAAAGGAATAAACCCGGATATAGGCTTGATGTAAAAAAAATCCGCGTGACATAATTATTTACTCTGGTTAACACTACAATATCGATTTCCAAGTTGCAGAATCTTCCATGCACAACCTTCTTAGTTTAAAACCATTCATTGCTGATGTAATATTCATCCGTAGAAAAACTCCCTGATTAATTCCTGTACGAAGCCAAAATAAACTGTAACTTAAAATTCTAAGGTTTTCCCACTTTTGTATTTATAGCCTATATTAGGCATTAACATCTAGCTCAATTTTAATATGACACTCAAACCAGGAGATAAAGCGCCGGATTTTGAAGTCCAGGATGAATCAGGCAACATGGTCAAGCTGTCAGATTTCCGGGGCAGCAAACTGGTGCTGTTTTTCTATCCAAGAGACAATACGCCCACCTGTACTACAGAAGCCTGCAATCTGAGGGACAACTACCAATCTTTAAAGGACCTCGGATATGAAATATTAGGAATCAGTAAAGACAACATTAAGTCTCATCAAAAATTTATTGCCAAACGTGAATTGCCTTTTTCCTTATTGGCAGATACCGAAAAGCAAATGCACCAAGCCTATGGAACCTGGGTAGAAAAGTCAATGTACGGACGAAAATATATGGGCACAGCGCGCATTACTTTCGTAATCGATGAGCATGGTCTCATTGAAAAGATCATTGAAAAAGTGAAAGCCAGGGAACACGCTAATCAAATACTTGGATAGTGCTTAGTTTAGTTTTAAGTTTTTAGTTACAATTCAGTCATTCAATCCTTTACTAATTCAGTCCTTAACCAATTGATGGAATTCATCTTTTCTTCTGATTGTCTGCTGCACGATACCGGCTCGCACCCTGAATGTGCTGAGCGTTTGGATGCATTTCGGGGCCTGAAAAACGCAACCACTCCACCAGGTGAATCTTTTCTAGAACTGGTCCATACCAGTGACCAGATTGAAAAAATCAAGCAATCTTGTGCTCAGTCAATTCCTGTGGACAATGATACACTTACTTCCCCTAATAGTTATTTGGCTGCCTGTGCAGCAGTAGGAGCAAGTATCACAGCCGCCAATACTGGTGGCTTTGCTTTAGTGAGACCTCCGGGACATCATGCTTACCCTCAAAGAGCTTCTGGGTTTTGCCTTTTTAACAATATAGCAATTGCCACTCATCACCTGGTCAATGAAGGTAAAAAGGTGCTTATACTGGATATAGATGGACATCTGGGGGATGGTACAAGTCATATATTTTATCAAGACCCCCGGGTATTGTATTGCTCTTTGCACCAATTCCCGGCATTTCCGGGTAATGGGTGGATAGATGAGGTCGGGTCAGGCCCTGGCCAAGGGTTTACGGTAAACATTCCCATGCCTCCGGGTGCTGCCGATGATATTTATTGGAAAGGTCTGGATTTCATACTGCCATTGGCCAGGCAATTTGATCCTGATGTGGTAGCTATTTCCGCAGGCTTTGATGCCCAGCAGTTAGATCCATTGCTGCAGCTTAGACTCAGCCTCGACTGTTACTATCAATCCGGCCAATGGTTACGCAATCATTTTAAAGAAGTCTTTGCCATCCTGGAAGGAGGTTATAACCTTGACATTTTACCAAAGGCCATACACCAATTTAGAGATGGCTTTAACGGAACCCCACAAAAATACCCGGAAAACACCACTACTTCTAATACGGAAGTGACCGCTATTTTTGATAGAAACTTAAGTCAACTACATAAAATTTTGAAACCTTATTGGCCTATTTAGTACTCTGTTTTGATGTATCAGGATTATATAAGTATTTTTAACCTGAAATAACTTCAATTCGGTTTGGTAACATGGAATTTATCCAATAGTCTTTGGATCGTAGGGATATTACTTTATCTAATTCTGATTGGCTTTATGGTTTTCTCTTTGCTGAGAGAAAATCGAGATCCTGAGATTACACTTGCATGGGTCCTGGTACTTATTCTCATGCCTATAGTTGGCCTGATCCTGTATTTAAACTTTGGCAGGAATTTCAGGAAGGTTAAGATTTTCTCCAGAAAAGGACTCACTGATTTAGTTAGAATAGAAGAGTTGAGCCAAAATCAGATCAAGGATCTGTCGGGAATTACCTCAAATCATCCCAATATTCTAGTAAAATCCAACATCATTAAATTGCTATTAAACAATAGCAAAGCCCTATTGACTGCCAAAAATAAGGTCAATATTCTTCAAAATGGAGAAGCTACTTTCTCTGCTATTCTAGAAGCATTGAGTGAGGCAAAAGACCATATTCATTTGGAGTATTATATATACGAAGACGACACCATTGGCAACAAAGTAAAGGAGCTGTTAATACAAAAGGCATCCCAGGGCCTGGAGGTTCGGTTGATTATTGACGCCATTGGCAGCTGGAGCTTAAGTAAACGATTTTTAAGAGAACTTAAACGAAGCGGTGTGGAGGTGGGCGTTTTTATGCCCGTAAGATTTCCTTTAGTGGCAAACAAGATCAATTACCGGAATCATCGCAAGATAATAGTGGTGGATGGAAAAGTGGGGTTCGTAGGAGGTTTGAATATAGCCGATAGGTATATTGAGGGAACCAGGGAGCTTGGTATATGGAGAGACACTCATCTAAAATTGGAAGGAGATGCCGTACAAAGCTTACAAACAGTTTTTATTACCGACTGGTATTTTGTTACCAAAAACTATCTGCAGGGTGAAAGTTATTTTCCTCCGCATACGGTGCAAAACCAGCTACTGGTACAAATAACTTCCAGCGGGCCAGACTCCGACTGGTCAAATATCATGCAGGCTTATTTTACCGCAATAACCACAGCGGAAAAGTTCATTTATATCTCCACGCCTTATTTTATGCCAAATGAGAGTATTCTTACGGCATTGAAAACCGCGGCACTAAGCGGCGTGGATGTTAAATTGATCCTGCCAGGACGATCTGATCTAAATACCATGCTCTATGGCTCTATTTCATATGCAGAAGAATTAATACGGGCAGGTGTTCACGTATTCATTTATCAAAAAGGGTTTAACCACGGAAAAATCATGATGGTTGATGGCGTGTTTACTTCCATAGGTACCGCCAACATGGACGGTCGAAGTTTTAATAAAAACTTCGAGGTGAACGCCCTGATCTATGACCCTGAAACAGCTGATGAGATGCGTGAAAGTTTCCTTCAGGATATCGCGGATAGTGAAGAAATTCGTCTTCAGGAATTTTTAATAAGACCCAGAAA
>CAZAWQ010000086.1:0-4585 GCA_964488585.1 uncultured Roseivirgaceae bacterium | reverse complement strand
GGATTTAAAGATGAATACAAACTTTATAAAGGCGAATACCGGGTTATGGACGATAATTCCCTGGCGGTGATCTCGGACATCGATGATACATTGCTGCACTCCCGCGCCACTATTACCTGGCTGAAACTCAAACATTTAGTATTCAAAAATGCATACAGCCGAAGGCCGGTCAATGAGATAGGAAAGATACTTCATCTCTTGAAAGAATTAAATGAAAACCTACTTCCTGAAGATTTTATATATCTCTCAAACAGCGAGTGGAACTTGTACGACTTGCTTAATGACTTTTTGGAGCTGAACCAATTACCCAAAGGAGTACTCCTGTTAAATGATCTGAGAATTTTTTGGCGGGAGTTAGTTTGGCAAAAAGATAAGGACAAAAGAAAACAACACAAAAAAAGATCTATTGAAAAAATCATGCAGATGTTTCCTCAAAAGAAGTTTGTGCTGGCTGGCGACACTGGGCAGCAGGATATGTTGGTATATCGATCCGTTTGCGAGGAAAATCCACATTTAATTAAATCTGTAATTATCAGAAGAATATTGGGAAAAGTAACTAAGGAGGATGTTGAGAATTTGGAAAATTTTAAAAAAAGTCTAAATTCACTTCGCATCCAAGTACATGAAATTTAATTCCTCTAAGGAATTAGTAAAGCCAGCTCGGCAGCAGCTAAAAACAGCATTATTTATAACTCTTCATAAGTAATGGGCAACTCCTCAGCCATGGCGCCTTCGGTTTTTGGACCTCTGAGGTGGACTTTCAGGGCTTTAAAAGGATGAGCAAATGTATCATCCACAGCGGTACCTTCATAACCACAATGGGCCATACAGTTATCACACTTGGGGTTTTTACCGGTACCATACTTATCCCAATTGGTTTCTTCCATTAACTCCTTAAATGTCTTGGCAAAGCCTTCCTTGTCCAACAGATAGCAGGGTTTTTGCCAGCCGAATATATTATAGGTTGGATTGCTCCAGGGGGTGCAACTGTAGGTTTGATTACCCGCCAGGAAGTCCAGAAACAAATCTGATTGGTTGAAGTCCCACTTTGGCTTGTGGCCATTTTGTCTTTTGAATATTTCCCTGAAAAGTTCTTTACTTTTCTTTCGAGGAAGGAAAACATCCTGCTGAGGGGCTTTTTCGTAACTGTAGCCAGGCGAAATGGTAATTCCCTCAATACCCAAAGTCATGGCATAGTCAAAAAACTTCGCTACTTGGTCAGGATCTTCACCCTGGAACAAGGTGCAGTTTATGGTTACTCTGAATCCTTTTCCCACCGCCAGTTTGATGGCATCATCCGCTATGTCAAATATCCCTTCTTTACATACCGATTCATCATGCCGTTCCCGATTACCGTCCAGGTGTATTGAAAAGGTCAAAAATGGAGAAGGAGTATAGTCATCGATTTTTCGCTTTAGTAGAATGGCATTGGTGCAGAGATAAATATATTTCCTCCGCTCAATAAGTCCTTGGACAAGCTGGGGCATTTCATTATGAATCAGTGGTTCTCCCCCTGGAATAGAAACCATAGGGGCCCCGCATTCATCTACCGCATTTAAGGCATCTTGTACAGTCATGCGCTGTTTCAGGATGTGGTCGGGATAGGCTATTTTCCCACAACCTGCACAGGCTAGATTACATTGGAATAGTGGTTCCAGCATCAGTACCAAAGGATAACGCTTGTTTCCTTTGAGTTTCTGACCAATGATGTATTTGGCGACCGTTATCTGCTGTCTTAAAGGTACGCTCATTCAGGTAATCCTACTTATCAATTTTAACTTTTGGCCTCAGTTGTTTAGGCAGGGGAAAAGTGATCTTTTCGTCCTCACTCAACATCTCAGAAACTACTGTTGCACCCAACTCCCTCAGTCGATCAAGTACCCTGTTCACCAGTACCTCCGGAGCTGATGCGCCTGCAGTAACCCCAATTCGGCAGTCTTTTGAAAGCCAGCCTGGATCGATCTCATCTGGTCCGGGGATAAGGTAAGCTTTAACACCATATTGCTCCCCAACCTCTCTCAATCGATTAGAGTTTGAACTGTTCTCGTTACCTACTACCAGTAAGACATCTACTTCCTCTGCTAATTGCACCACCGCCTGCTGACGGTTTTGGGTAGCATAACAGATATCATCGCTTTTGGGTCCCGTGATATTGGGGAAGCGCTTTCTAAGGGCTTGAATAATTTTTTCTGTATCAAATACCGATAGGGTTGTTTGGGTGACGTATCCCAAGGCTGCCGGATTCTTTACTTTTAGTTGTTCAGCGTCCTCCTCCGACTGCACCAAGTAAATTTTACCTCCGAAACCGCTGTCGTATTGGCCTAAGGTACCAATAACCTCTACGTGACCTGCGTGTCCGATCAGTATCACTTCCTTACCCTCCCTGGCGTATTTTTGAACTTCGTAATGTACTTTTGTTACCAGTGGACAGGTAGCATCCATAACTTCCAATCCCAATTCAGCTGCATCGGTCATTCTATGCTTTGCTACACCGTGGGCACTGAATACCACCTTCTCACCCCTCGGGATGTCATCAAGTGACTCCACAAACACCGCTCCTTTCTGTCTTAACTCGTCCACTACATAACGATTGTGTACAATCTCATGTAGCACGTAGACAGGGGGGCCGTAAAGTTCAAGCGACCGTTCTACTATATCTATGGCCCTGACCACACCCGCACAAAAACTTCTTGGTTTGGCAAGCTTGACCTGCATATGTATATTGGATTTAATTTGTACTGAACCTAAAGATAATAAAGGATGTTGGATTATCGATAATTTTATTCCGTGAGACACACTGCCACCAAAAATTCCAATTCTCAGAAAGGTCAAGCCACACCCCGTGATACACTCACAAAACATGAGGCAGGGGAGCCTGGTTCCCAGTCAAGACATATTGACGGTGATTTCCAGGCTGCAATGCTTGCCGGTGTCTCGCGCACATTTGCCTTAACTATTCCACAACTTCCAGATGCATTAAAGGATGTGGTTTCTAATGCCTATTTGTTGTGTCGCATTGTAGATACCATCGAGGATGAACCAAAACTTTCCCTTGCACAGAAAAAGCAGTTTTGTCAGCAGCTTGTTGATATTCTACAAGACTGCGAGGAACCATTTCTCTTATCTGACCAACTGGCCCCTTTACTTTCTGATCACACCATTCCAGCTGAACACAGATTGATACATGAACTCGACCGGGTAGTGACCATCACCCGAAGGTTTAACCCAGAGCAGCAACAAAGCCTGGTGCGTTGTGTACAAATCATGTCTGAAGGTATGGTGTACTTTCAGGAGCATACCAGTGGAGACGGTTTGAAAGATCAGGCTGAAATGGATTTGTACTGTTACTATGTAGCGGGTGTGGTGGGAGAAATGTTAACGGAGCTCTTTTGTCTCTATTCCCCTGATATAGCTAAAAATAGCCATAAGCTGCTCCTGTTGTCCAGGTCTTTCGGGCAAGGACTTCAGATGACCAATATTCTGAAAGATATTTGGGACGACCATGCACGATCGGCATGCTGGCTTCCAAAGGACCTTTTCGAGCATGAAGGACTTGAACTAAGTAACATGAAAATGCTTGCTGGCAACCAGGAATTTCAGAAGGGACTGAATCAACTGGTTGGAATCGCCCACACTCACTTGGCAAACGCTCTAAAGTACACTTTGCTAATTCCAGCCCATGAGAAGGGAATCAGGGAGTTTTGTTTGTGGGCCCTGGGAATGGCCATGCTGACTTTACGTAAGATCCATGGCAACTTAGGATTTACCGATGGCGATCAGGTAAAGATCTCCCGTAAAAGTGTGAAAACAACGGTTGTGGTTAGCGGACTCACGGTAAAACATGATGCCTTATTGAAACTTATTTTTAAATGGTTAAGTCGGGGCCTTCCTAAGGCGTCGGTTGTGAAACCCAAAACATAGTAAGTAATGGGATTAACCCCCACCAGTATATATAGTACTCACCCTGCCAAAACCTGGGAGGAACTTTTAGATCAATCAGTTGAAAAGGCAAAAAATGCATTGATTGACGCTCAGTCACCGAAAGGATACTGGTGCTACCAATTAGAGGCAGATTGTACCATACCCTCCGAATACATCATGATGATGCATTTCATGGACGAAATAGACCAACCGCTTCAACAAAAGTTTGCTAAATATATTCGTGCCCGGCAAAATCAGGAGGGCGGCTGGCCACTTTTCTATGGTGGAAATACTGATGTTAGCGGTACCGTAAAAGCTTATTATGCCTTAAAACTGGCCGGTGACAGCATCTCTGCTCCACATATGGTAAGTGCGAAGGATAGGATTCTGACCCTGGGAGGGGCTGCCAGATCCAACGTATTTACCAGGATTGCTCTGGCGATGTTTGAACAGATTCCCTGGCGGGGTGTGCCTTTCATACCAGTGGAGATTATGTTTTTCCCCAGGTGGTTCCCATTCCATCTGCTAAAAGTCTCTTACTGGTCCAGAACGGTTATGGTACCATTACTCATTCTTTGTAGTTTGAAGGCAAAAGCACGCAATCCAAGCGGTACCGGTATCCAGGAACTTTTTGTAACACTTCCTGATCAGGAAAAAAACTATT
>CAZAWQ010000085.1:0-12014 GCA_964488585.1 uncultured Roseivirgaceae bacterium | reverse complement strand
GCAGGCGCCTGTTGCCATGGGGATATGAAATCATCCAGCAATCTGGCATGAGACCAATCGATATCGACTAGCAGGATGGGTGAATCCTGCTGCTCCATTCGTTCCACATAATAAATATCTTCCATAGATTTCTGACAACTTAGAAACAGGCCAGCCAAGAGGCCCAACATTACTGGATTTAACATTTATGCCGTTTGATTAATTTTACTATTTTGAAATTACCCAATTTTTAGTGGTAAGGTAGGATGTGATTGAATAATTAAGCAGAAGTATGAGTACAATTCCGTACTTTATGCCATGACCAATACCAAAGTGGTTTTGTTGGGCACTGGCACTCCTGCCCTGACCCCCGGCAGATATCAAAGTGCTACAGCGATCATTGTCAATGACCAACCCTACATTGTAGACTGCGGTAGCGGCTGTCTGGAAAGAATAGTTGAAGCCAGGTCTAATGGAATCCGGGAACTAACCTTTGAAAAGTTAAATAAATTATTTCTTACACATTTTCATCCGGATCACACCGTGGGACTTCCCGGATTCCTAATTAGCCCCTGGATCAGGGGCCGAAGGGTAGTAGATGTTTTTGGTCCAACCGGTACCAAAGAAATGATCGAAGGTATATTAACAACCTTCAAAAAGGGAATCAATGAACATCTATATCATGGTCCCAAAAAATTGGATAACCTCAGGGTCGATGCTAATGATTTCACTGAAGGGGTCATTTACAAAGATGAGTTAGTTGAAGTCGAAGCCATAAAGGTAATGCATGGCACTTTTGACGCCTTTGGCTTTAAATTCAATACCCCGGACAAAACCATTGTACTATCCGGAGATACCCGTCCGGTACCAAAACTTTACCAAAAAGCAGCCAATTGCGACATATTGATCCATGAGGTGTATTGTGAAGCTGATATTCAGCAGTTTCCCCAGGGGTTTAGGAAATACTTTAAAGAAGTACACACCAGTGGAACAGAGTTAGGCAGGATCGCACAGGAGGTAAACCCTGGTTTGTTGGTGTTGACCCATCAGATCCTCTACAACAGACCAAAAGAAGAGTTGATCGATGAGATCAGGGCTAACTATAAAGGGGAACTGGCCTTCGGAAATGACCTGGACCTATTTGAATAGATAACAAATCTAACCTGGTCCCTTGCACTCCACTGCAACCCACTTGCTACCAAGGGGTATTTGCTCCGTTGACACACAATGTTTGACCTGAAATAAAAGCAGACTCCTCGCTGGCAAAATAAACCACGGCATCTGCTACATCTTGGGGTGTACCCCAACGACCAGCGGGAATTCCAGCAAAATAGGCATCTTTCATTTCCTGTGGATCGTTTACATGCCGCTCCAGTGGGATCCATCCTGGGTTTACAATGTTAACGGTAATTCCAAATGGAGCCAATTCCTTAGCCATACTTCGGGTCCACCCAATTTGGCCTCCTTTAGCAGCCACATAGGCACTAAAGTTGGGCATCGCCATTTGAAAAACTTCACTGCCAATATTTATGATACGGCCCCATTTATTTTGTTTCATATTCCTTACAACGGCTTGGGTAAGCAGGAATGGACTCTTTACAAAGAAATCAAGCATTGTTTGATAAAACTCCCATTGGTAATCTTCAATCGGCTTTTGAGGCTGAGCCGGGGTGGCATTTACCACCAAAATATCTACCGCACCCAGTTTCGCTTCCACCTCGTCTACCATGTGTCTGACAGATTGGTCATTGGTTGCATCCGCCTGCACCAAAATACCTTCAAATCCTGCCTTCTGGAACTCTGCAAATGTTGATTCTGCTATTTCTTGATTATTGGCATAGTTAATACAAACCCTGGCACCAGCTTTGCCAAGAGAAAGGGCGATTTGCTTTCCTAAGCCTTTGCTACTTCCAGTTACCAGGGCCACGTGTCCCGTTAATGAGAATGGCGTTTTGCTCATGATATTATTTTAAAGGCTTACCACTGATTGGTTTTCCATTAGTGGTCAGGATTTGAAAATGATGGACCCGGAATTCACCTGAATAGCTCCAGACAATTTCCTTTTCCCGAGTCGCTTCGAATAATTTAATTCCGTCATTTGCTCCATAACTGGCAACCACGGTATTACCGTTAGGAAGCCTCTGCGCTCCACAGGGGTCTTGAAAGATATCACTTTCAACATCATCATTTCCCATTTTCCAAATCACCTCCCCTTTCTCGTTCATTTCAACTATTTTGTTGCCGTGTGTCAAGCTGATCAAGGTGTTGCCATTATTCAATCGAATGGCGGTAAAGGGCCAGTTTTCAGCCTCTTGCCCTCCCAGTTCCGGCAGATTCGTTTTGAGGATTTGCAGTATTTCACCCCTGGGACTGTATTCTTTGACCGCAAAAGCCAGTAGATGTGGCACCAGATAATTGCCGTTGGCGAGTTTCCTGGCCATACGGGTTTGCATATGGGCATTATCCGTCTCTGGAACCAAAGCAACTTCAACTATTACTTGTCCTACTGAATTCACTTCCAGTAGGCGCGGCCGGTCACCCAGTTCAGAAATCAATGTGTTGCCATTCTCCAATCTGACAACCGATCCAAGTTCCTGATTGATGGCAGGCTTTTTATAGCTAAACACTACTTCTTTTTTCAGGTCATATTCAACCACTTCATCAGCCCAGCAAATAAGAATATTGCCATTGGGTAATACATAGCCATCCCGAGCTCCTGGTCGACCGGAATCCCATTCAATCTCCCCAGTCTCATTTAGGATACCGGTAAATGTAGGACCGGCAATAAAAAACGAATGCGTAATTGAAGGCAGTCTGTGGTCTTCTATGAGATTTTTTGATGTATCCTGTTGATTACAACTGATAAGCATCCATATTATACAACAATTAAATACTGGTTTCATCAGAACGAAAAGTAACGAATTCATTTCAAACTATTGAGAGGTGGGATATACAGTGAACATACGGTATCCATAAATCGCTACGAACATAAAACAAGCAAATGGAAGGATGAAAGAGAAGTTTACTTCCGGCACCCCCAAAATCAAAACATCGGTATATCCTTTGCCACCAATATCCAAAATGAGCCCCTGTAAAACAGGCATTAAGGCACCCCCTACAATAGCCATCACCAAACCAGCAGCTCCGTACTCTATGTCAATGCCCACACCTTCCAAAGCAATTCCATAAATAGTGGAGAACATCAAAGACATGCAAAAGGAAATTGCCACCAGGCTGTATAACCCATTCATACCGTGAACAAAAATAGCGCCCAGTGTACAAATCATGGCAGCAATGGACAATATCATTAGCAACTTGGCAGAATTAACATACTTCAATAAAAATGTGAAAGTAAAGCGCCCCACAAGAAATATCCCCAATGCCCAATAAGCGTAATTTACGGCATCTTGGTTATTGATGCCCAAGGTCTCTGCATATTGATAGATATAAGTCCAGACCATGATTTGAGCGCCCACGTAGAATACCTGAGCTGCCACTCCTTCTCTATAGCGTGGAATACGGGATAGCCTTTTTATAGAACTCCAAATATGCACTTTGTGATTGTTCTGATTATTTACTGGCATTTTAACTACAGCAATCAGCACAAACATCAAAATGATAAATAAACCCAGTGCCACGTATGGATCTCTAATGACCATCAAATCAGCAGTGCGCACAACCGCTTTCGCTGACTCTGAAAGCGTGTCATAAATAGGGTTTCCATCTGCATCAAGGTTGTCAGATTGCAATGCGCCCAGCACGAAAGTTTGTGCCACAAATAATCCTGACAAAGCACCCATGGGGTTAAACGATTGGGCCAGATTAAGCCTTTGAATGGCTGTTTCCTTGGCTCCCATGGCAAGAATATACGGATTGGCGGTAGTTTCAAGAAATGCCAAGCCAAAAGTCAGAATATACAAGGCTAACAAGAAGAAATAGTACTCTTCAAAAGCGGTAGCTGGATAAAAAAGCAAAGCCCCGATTGCATACAAGGCCAACCCAATCAAAACACCCACCTTGTAGGAATATTTGTTTACCAAAACTGCGGCAGGCAAAGCCATAGTGAAATATCCGCCGTAAAATGCCATCTGAACTAGCGAGGCCTGAAAATTATCCAGCTCTAGAATTTTCTTGAATGCCGAAACCATGGGGTTTGTAATGTCGTTGGCGAATCCCCAAAGAGCAAACAGTGAAGTTATCAAAATAAAGGGAACTAATATCCTTGATTCGACTACTTTGGGTTTAGTACTCATTTGAATCTCCTTTCCATGTTTTATTTGTGAATATCGGTTACGTTTTACTAATTTGATTTTGTCCTCCTGATATCTATCAAATGGAGGCCCAAAATAAAGATTGAAGCCTCACAATCAAACAAAAGAAGTAATTACCTCCGTTATTGTAAGTTCATCATCTTAATTATCTGCAGATGGCGGAATAAGCAGGTGGTTAAAAATAAAATTATATGCAAAATACCTTATATCTACTAGGAGCCTTGTTGACTTACCAGTGCTTCTCCTCTTGTGATGAAAAGACGGGAAAATCGCAGACGGATTCAATTAATCACTCGTCTGTTACCAGCACCTTTGGGCAAGACGTGGCATTTTTGGAAAATTTCATAGACCTGGATATTCTGCAAGAACCCTCTGGCAAAGGAATGATAGCTGTTTCGAAGGCATTGCAAGCCCGGGTCATGACCAGCTCGTCGAATGGCCAAAAGGGGCGTAGCTATGGTTGGATCAACCGGGACTTATTTGAATCTGGGGATACCCTATTGCATATCAATCCTTTTGGAGGGGAAGAACGATTTTGGCTGGGGCCTGAGGGAGGACAGTATGCAATATTTTTCAAAAAAGACGATCCATTCGATTTAGACCATTGGCAAACACCCGCTCTACTGGATCTGGAGACTTTTGAATTAAAAAACAAGTCGGCCTCTAAAGCAGCTTATTTTAAAGACGGTGAAATTATTAATTACTCAGGTTTTATCTTCCACTTCAACATCGAACGTAGTATTGAAGTATTGTCACGCTCAGATATTTTTAACACGTTGGGATTAACTGCCAACCAAACACTAAATGTTGTGGGCTACCAGACTACCAACACTTTAACCAATACAGGAGATTTGGACTGGAAAAAAGAAACCGGTCTGCTGTCTATTTGGTTATTGGGTATGTTTAACCCTTCGAATGCCACCACCATCGTGGTTCCATTTAAGGAGGGAGAGACAAACGTTCTGGGGCCAATAGTAAATGACAGCTATTTTGGCAAAGTACCTGCTGAACGATTGATAATTGGTAAAGGAGTATTATTTTTTAGTGGAGACGGACAGTATCGTAGTAAAATAGGATTGAGCCCAGATCGGGCTCAGGACATAATTGCTTCTTATGATGCCAACAGCCAAATCTTGACCGTTGTAAAATACCATAAACCTGAAGGTGTTAAAGATTACGTAAACTCCCTCTTTGAAATTCAAAAAGAACCCTACAAAGGAGATGTCATTAATTCCTACAACGACGGTCCTCCTGAGCCCGGGAAAAAACCGCTGGGTCCATTCTATGAGTTAGAAACTTCGTCGCCTGCGTTGGCCCTAAAAGTAGGAGAAAGTGGTACACACACCCAGCAAACCTTTCATTTTGAGGGTGGAGAAAAACACCTGGATGAAATCGCAAGGAAATTGCTGGGAGTGTCAATTGCCGACATAAAAAATGCTCTATATTAGTCCCTGAGGTCACAGGTACCGATTACATAAGCCTTCCCAGTGTCTTTCATTTTAAGCCTGTAGCTAGTTAGCCGCTCCTTCGACTTTTAATATACCATTCATTGTCTGCCAATGCCCTGGGAATGTACAAACGAATGGATACTCACCTGGTTCACTGGGTGCGGTGAATTGCAATACAAAAGACTCTCCCGGGTTTATCAAGGCGGTAGCATATAATATCTGAGGAACATCAGGAACATACTGTTTTTCTTGCCCTTCCGGAAGTTGGGCCAGGGCATCGGCAGCTTCTCCAACAGCTTGAAGACTGCCAGGCACTATAATCAGAAGATTATGCTGCATTAGATCAACATTCTCAAAATTAATTTGGACCGTTTGTCCTGCTGGCACCACTAGCAGGTCCTGATCGTATTTCATTTCATTGCGCACAGCTTTCAACGTGATCTTGAACGCATTTTCATCCAAGCTTAATACTTCCGTAATTTCCTGCCCCGACTGTCCACCGGAGTTGTAGGCGACAAACCTGGCGGCTAATTGATCCTTCGGATCAAAATCGGAGTAATTTATACCCCGACTTTTCCTTTCCTGTATGTAGTATTTCCAGGTACCACTTATCGAAATTATCTCCTCTCCTGCCTCTACATACATCTGATCGTCAGGGCCCAAAAAGCCCCCGGCTCCTTTTTCATCTTCAATAGTCACAATTAAATAATTCATCCCCTCCACCAGGGCATCTATTGGAACTTCGTATTTTCTAAGTTTTTCGGGGTCATTGCGTGTTTCATGTAACATAGTCCCGTTGACAAATGCCCTGTCGGATTGGCCGATTTTCCCCAGATGCAAAAACGCTTCGCTTGGAATGGTCTTAACCTCTATTTCTTTATAGGCTATTACCCGTCCATTGAAATCAGGTAAAACTGTTTCTTCCCATGGGGCTCCTGACTCAAACGTCGGCCAATCTCTGGTAATTTGTCCAGAATTATCCCATTTGTTCCAAATTGACGGGGGCTGATCCTTCTTCTCATCTTTGGCAATTTGAAATGTTGTGGCGGTTGGATCTGATTGATAACCATTGAAGAAGCCCGGATAATGCCTATTTGCCGCCACAAACAAAGCCTGAGACAACCAGAGGTCCTGAGCAATTTGTGTCGATTTGCTTAGATCGTAAAGTTCAGCACCAATTTCGAGGTTCGTTGGCATTTCAGAAATACGAAGTAAAGCCGCCAGTTGAGTATGTGGAGCAGAATCCTTTAAAACACCCGACTTATATATGGCAGTACCAGCCCAATCAGTCTCCGGTAAAACCTGAACCGCGGCCTTTCTGACGCCAGCGGCAGGATGTTTGAGTGCGGCTATAGCAGCTTCATTTGCTGCTTGATTATCGCCTTTTAAAACATCCAAACCGTGCATGGTCCATAAGGCATGAACTGCTGCGCCATTAAGATCTAACTCATCAACACTGGTGTTCTCAACCAGTTTAATCAAGGATGGTAAAAGACTTTCATCCCCCTGCTCAACTAAAAGTCGTTGGGCGGTTAGTCGCCAGAAGAGGTTGTCATTCTCCAGTGCTTCGATCAGCTGATCCTGATCTTGCTCATCTAATGTTATTGGTCTATAAGCTGGGGAGTTTTTAGAAACGATCCGATAAATACGTCCGTATGATCGATCCCTCAATGGATTAACATGGGCATTCCCTTTACCCGTTTCGGCCCGATAGCCACCTCTTTCTTTTGTAGGAGTAGGATTGTGTTGAATAATGAAATTGTACCAGTCCGCCACCCAGACTGCCCCATCAGGACCTACTTCGGCATGAACAGGTGAAACCCATTCATCGGAGCTGGCCAGCAGGTTCCATTGGTCTTCCAGAACAAAGCCGGCGCCGTCCTTTTTTAAGGCTCCCTGTGCCAGTAAATTCCCAGTAGGCTCACATACCAAGGCCATTCTATTCCAGTACTCTTTTGGAAATGCCCTGGCTGTGTACAAATTATGCCCGGCTGCGGCAGTAAAACCCCCGAAAACATCTACTTGTCGAATGTTTTGGGTAATTGGGTGAAATGCATAATATCCGGCAATCTTTTTACTACCAGCTTTTGGAATCCCGTTGATACCCTGAAAATAACGATCGGGAATGCCCAAGTACCAACTGTGCGCATTGTTTGCGGTTGAAGCAAATACATCAAATGTTTCCGAAAACCCCAGCCCCCAGGTGTTATTGCTGGTAGAAGTGACAAATTCGAAATCAGTAGCTTCTGGTTTAAACCTATATATTCCCTGTGAGAATTTATGGGATTGTCCATCAATCACACCCTCAAATGCAGAGTATCCAACGGTTCCCCAGATATGGTTGTCAAATCCGTACTTCAAATTTGACGGTCCTGCATGAGTATCAAAAGTGCCCCAGCCACTGATTAATGTTTCTTTAATGTCCGCTTTCCCATCGCCATCGGTATCCTTTAAGAAAAGGAAATCAGGGGCCGCCGATACAATTATTCCGCCGTTACTAAAAACCAGGCTTGTCGGTATACTTAAACCATCCGCAAAAACAGTAAACTTATCTGCCTTACCGTCTCCGTTGGTGTCTTCGCAAACCTTAATGCGGTCATTACCCGGTCCATCTTTTTTGACTTGATTGGGATAGTCAATGGTCTCAATTACCCATAACCTGCCTTTTTCATCCCAGTTTATAAATATCGGGTTAACGATATCCGGCTCGGTGGCAAAGACTTCTAAAGTGAAATCAGGTGGCACCTGAATGAATTTTTCAGAGTCCGTTTGTTTCAATGGTTCTTGCAACATTAATGGTTGTGAACGCTTCTCATAATTAGCGATATCTTTTGAAACTGTATATCTGTGCTCAGGAAACTTAAGTTGTTCCCATAAATTCTTTACCTGATCACCAACAGTCCATAATATTGCCCTAAACATTAGTTCTTGAAAACCAGGGTTGTCCCAAGTACGTTGATCATGCCCAGAAGCGGTATAGAACACCCTTCCTTTACCGTATTCCCGAACCCAGGTCCAAGGCTCCCTACCCCTACTATCTATCCGCTCCGATAGTACTATACGATTGGTATTGTGTTTATGGTTGACATAGGTTTCATCCCAGCTTTCAAATGGTTCCAGACCCCTAGTAATTGGATGCTGGTCATTGACAATTTCTGCGGTAAAAATTCCAGTTCCATGGGATTTGAACTGCGCGCCTACCAGCTCAACATATTTATCAGAATTACGGAAACACCAACTGGCACAATGTATTGGTAAAAATCCCTTACCCCCTTCAACAAAATCTAACAACGCAGATTCCTGCTCAATAGTGATGCTGTCATGATTTGCATAGATCATTAAAGCATCAAATTTGGAGAGAAAACTTTTATTGAGGTCCGTGGTGCTGGTAGTGTAGGTAAAATTGATTCCCTTATTTGCCAAAGCTGAGGCCATTATTGGCATATTCTTCTCAGAATTGTGGTGGATGCTATTGTGCCCTAAAAAAAGTACTTCAATTTTCCTTGGGCCTGAATCTGAACAGCTATTTACTATCACATACAGGCAACTAAGTAAGAATAAACTAAATGATCTCATGTACTTAAATTTGGAGGTGTTGAATTTGGGAATCTTATCAATATAAGGCAGGCTGACCATTGCTCCAAAACGTACAAGAACATATATGGTATATTATTTCTGATTTTCTATCCAGATTAACAGAATTAGTACAAACTAAATGCAATCGCCTCCTTCAATTCAGTAGTTTTTCAATAATATTTATAACATTCATGTGGGTTCTTACGTTATTATTGTTGCATATGCAATTATTTAACAAATTGCGGTTATAAACAGTAAAAATTACATGCCTGAACAGAGACAGTTTACAGAATTTGACAACACAGTGCTACCATGGCTCGGTAGAACCATGAAACTTATTGATCTTTACATAGCAAATCATTTTCAGGAACAAGACATTGATCTTACCAAAGTACAAATGATATTGCTGGTGAGGCTTTTCTATAACGACGGGCAGCCGCAAAACGATCTTGCATTGCTTACAAATAGAGATAAAGCAAGTTTAGCTCGCCTTTTGGACACCATGGAAAGAAAAGGGCTGGTAGTTAGGGTACCCTCAAAAGACGACAAGAGAATCAAGCTGGTGCATATAACCAAAAAAGGTGTTGAGCTCTATGAAAGTGTCCGACCATTAATAAAACAAATGATATCGAAGGTGCAGCATGGGATTTCTGAAAAAGATGTTCAATTCACCATTAAGATTTTAAAGCAATTGCAACTAAATATAGGAATTGAAGAAACAGTTGCTATTCAAACTAAATAAGGATGAGAAAGACAATTATCAGTATTGTAAGCGGTATCGTGTTGATCGGAATCGGTTTTTTTGTAGCCAGCAATATGGCTGCTCGTGACCGGCCACAAAGAAAGCAAGTCGAAAAAGTTGCTCAATCAGTAATCACCAAAGAAGTATTAAACCAAACCATTGCCACCAAAGTTTATGAAAGTGGAATATTGACCGCAAAAAACCGGATTGAATTGTTCGCTGAAGTTCAAGGTATAATGGAGCAAACCCGTAAAGAATTCAAGCCTGGAAACAGCTACAGAAAAGGTGAGTTATTAATCAAGATCAGAGACACTGACTATAGTGCCAATTTACAGGCACAGAAAAGCAGCCTTCAAAACCTCATTACTTCTGCGTTACCAGATCTTCGTCTTGATTTTCCTGAAGCATACGTTAAGTGGGACCAGTATGTGAGAGAATTCGAAATGAATAGGCCAGTTCCTCCTTTACCGGAACCCACTTCTGAAAAGGAAAAATTCTTTATCACCGGAAAAAACATATACACCACATACTATATTACCAAAAATATGGAACTGGTTTATGACAAATACAATCTACATGCGCCTTTTTCGGGTATCTTAACAGAGGCCTTGGTCAATCCTGGCTCATTGGTCAGGCCCGGTCAAAAGCTTGGAGATTTCATTGACCCCTCGGTTTATGAGATGGAAGTTTCAGTTGGCAAATCTATTTATCCTTATATCTCAGTGGGCCAGAGTGTCGAAGTATCTGAAGGAAAATCCTCCAGCAGAAACTGGCATGGGACGATTATCCGGGTCAACGGAAAAGTCGATCAGGCCACGCAAACCGTAAGGGCTTTTATCGAATTGCAAGCAGATGATCTTAAGGAAGGGATGTTTCTTGTAGCAGAAATACTTGGAAAACAAGAAGCCAATGCGTTCGAAGTCAACCGTAACCTGTTGATTAACGAAACTGACCTGTTTGTTGTTGATAACCAACAACTTGCTTCAAAAACTATTGAGCCGGTCTACTTCACTGAGTCCACAGTGATTGTCAGGGGATTAGCAGACGGTGACCAACTAGTGATCAAACCGGTAGCTGGCGGTTATTCAGGAATGGAAGTACAGGTAATCAACCAATAGATCAATGAAAAACATTATCTCGCATTTCATAAAGTACCCTGTTACGGTAAACGTGCTTATTCTGGCAATAGCCGTATTAGGGATAACCGGAATTTTTAATTTAAAGTCTTCTTTTTTTCCGTTAAATGAATCTCGCATCATTAACGTAAATGTTAATTATCCTGGAGCATCTCCTTTGGAAATGGAAGAAGGAGTAGTGATGAAAATAGAGGATAATCTAAGAGGATTAGTAGGAATCGACCGATTTACCTCTACCTCATCCGAAAATACCGCCTCCATAACAATAGAGATTCTCAAAGGATATGATATAGATGTGGTGTTGGCAGACATAAAAAATGCTGTTGACCGAGTCCCCTCCTATCCGGTTGGGATGGAACCGCCGGTAATTTCAAAAGGAGTGTTCCGTACCGTTGGCATAACCTTTTCAGTTAGTGGTGATAATATTCCTCTTACAACTCTAAAAAACATCGCCCGGAAGGTGGAAACAGACCTTAGAAGCATAGATGGGATATCCCAGGTTGAAGCAACAGGCTTTCCGGACGAAGAAATTGAAATTGCGGTCAATGAAGATCATATGCGTGCCTATGACCTAACCTTTTCAGAGGTTTCCATCGCGGTTGCGAAAGCAAATATCCTGGCTACTGGCGGATCTATCAAAACTGATACAGAAGAATACCTGATTAGGGTCAAAAATCGCTCGTACTATGGAAATGAACTTGATCATATAGTGGTAAAAGCTACTACTTCAGGTAATACCATCCTGTTGAAAGATATAGCAACAGTTAGGGACCGATGGTCTGAAAATCCGGATCGACTATACTTCAACGGTACTCCGTCGGTTGCTATTTCAGTAAGTACCACGAATTCTGAGGACTTGATC
>CAZAWQ010000084.1:0-1887 GCA_964488585.1 uncultured Roseivirgaceae bacterium | reverse complement strand
CTGATATCAATCTTGTGCTTTTTTAACTCAAGGTTCTCCTGTGCGAAGGATGAAATAAATATCTCTTTAAATCCCAGTTTTTCTGCTTCGGAGATCCTGCTTTCAATTCTGGGGACTCCTCTGAGCTCACCACCCAGACCTATTTCAGCAGCAAAACAAATATCTTGGGATATGAGAACATCTTCCAAGGACGAAACAATTGAAGTACAAACAGCCAGGTCTATAGAAGTATCATCAACTTTTAGACCTCCCGCCAAATTTAGAAATACATCCTGAGTCCCCATTTTGAAACCACTTCTTCTCTCCAATACCGCGAGCAACATGTTCACCCGCTTGGGATCATAACCCGTGGTACTCCGTTGTGGGGTACCATAAGCGGCAGGGCTCACTAATGATTGTATTTCTATTAACAAGGGCCTGTTACCCTCTAGTGAGGCTCCGATAGAAATCCCGCTTAAATCCTGGTTTTTATGAGAAAGCAAGATTTGGGATGGATCAGTTACTTCTTTTAACCCGGCTCCTGTCATTTCAAACAATCCCATTTCGGAAGTTGACCCAAACCTGTTCTTCATGGTTCGTAAAATGCGGTAAACCAGGTGCCGGTCTCCCTCAAACTGTAACACTGTGTCAACCATGTGCTCCATTACTTTTGGCCCTGCAATTGCGCCATCCTTGGTAATGTGGCCAATCAGAAAAACCGGTACACCGGACTCCTTAGCATATTTAAGCAGTTCCCCACTGCAATGCCTGACCTGGGAGATCGAACCGGGGAAAGAATCGATCATTGCTGAATGCAAAGTCTGGATTGAGTCTATCACCAGTAAATCAGGCTTTACCCTTTCAATTTGTTTAAATATATTTTGAGTGTTGGTTTCTGTCAATATATAAAACTCAGCTTCTTTCTTTTTAAGCCTTTCTGCCCTCATTTTGATCTGTTGCTCGCTTTCTTCCCCTGAAATGTAAAGGACTTTCTTCCCGGGGACTCCAAAGCCAATCTGCAGCATTAACGTTGATTTGCCAACTCCCGGCTCACCACCTATTAACACCAGGGACCCTGGTACAATTCCACCACCTAACACTCTGTTGAACTCCTTGCTGCTGGTTTCTATCCTTCTTTCATTAGTGGTGGAAACCTCATCAATGATCACCGCTTTGGCCGGACCGTTTGAGCCAGGAATTGTTTTATAAGGTTCGGGAGAACCTACGGTAACTGTCTCCTCAACAAATGTATTCCATGAATTACAGGAGGGACATTTGCCCATCCATTTAGGTGCTTCATAACCGCATTCCTGACAAAAAAATGAAGATTTTACCTTAACCATTTATCACATCCAAAATACAGAAAAATATTGGGCAATTTTTAAGTTGCTATTAAAGTGATCAAATATTCATCAACTTAATATCAATTCGATATCCTCCCTGGTAAAGCTCTTCACCATGCTTTCATCAGTACTGATTAAGTCTGTAGCAAGTTTGATCTTTTTTTGTTGTAATGCCAGTATCTTCTCTTCCACTGTGTTTTTAGTGATGAACTTATAGGTTAGTACTGTGTTTTTCTGACCAATCCTGTGAGCCCTGTCCACAGCCTGCATTTCTACAGCCGGATTCCACCAGGGATCCAGAATAAATACATAATCAGCCGTAGTAAGATTTAGCCCAAGGCCTCCTGCTTTCAATGAGATCAGAAATATCTTTAATTCCGGGTTATTTTGAAAGTTCTCTACTATCTGTTTGCGATTAGTTGATGAACCATCCAAATAGGCGTAATTGATTCCTTTTTCATCCAACAAGTTCTTAACAATAGATAAATGTTTTACAAACTGACTAAATATTAGCATTTTATGCCCTTGTTCAATGGCATTTTCAAGCATTCGGGAAATGTCTTCC
>CAZAWQ010000083.1:0-4571 GCA_964488585.1 uncultured Roseivirgaceae bacterium | reverse complement strand
AGGGGTCTTGTACCGCTTCATTAACTCAGCATAGGCTTTTTCATCGCCTTCTTCTACAGCGCGATCGATTAAGCCAAAATCTTTTAGTGCCTTGTCAGAGAACTGTTTCAATGCCAATTAACTTTGTTACTGGTCCACGCTGCTATGCCAGTATATAAATAAAATAGGCTGTACAAAAAATCCAGGAATGGCACCTGACCGATATCAAAGTGCTCTCCAAGTTTTCGAGATGATTTTTCCATCACCCAAGAAAGTGCTAGTTGACGTACTAGAAACCCTGCAACCACCCAGTATACTAATGTTGATGTTATTAGCAAACTTACTAAAGAACTCCAAAATATTATATGAGTAGCTGAGAATATGCCCAAAACTAACTGGTGCTTCACTGTGTAGTATTTTCCCACTGAAAGGTGTCGTTTCTTCTGTCTGAAATATTCTCCCCAGGTTTGTTTTGGTTTAGATACCATAAAGGAACCTGGATCTAAACAAACTGAGGTGTTCTCTCCAGTGGCATATTTATTGACAAACAGGTCATCATCACCACCGGTGACATGGAGCACGTCCTGCAGCCCTTTTACCTGTCTAAAGTATGATTTCCGATAACAAAGATTACGCCCTACGCCCATATAGGGGTTTTTGTTTAGCGCTCTTGAAAAATATTGGATGGCCGTTATTGTGGTTTCATAGCGAATCAATTTATTCAAAAGGCCAGGATGGCTTTCATATCCAGAGTAGCCCAGTGCAATTTTTATGTCTCCCTGAAATTTTTCAGACATAAGACTAATCCAGGAGTTGGATACCGGGCAACAGTCCGCATCGGTCAACAATATTAAGTCGTGTGCTGCGGCATCAATGCCCTTTAACAACGCATGCTTTTTAGGATTTTGGCCCTGAGGGCAATTTGAAACAGATATAAAATTAAGAGTTAATTCGGGAAAACTCAGGCTTTTCAGCCATTCCTTGGTGCCATCGTTTGAACGATCATCAACTATTATTAATTCGTAAAAAGGGTGATTCTGAGATGCCAGGGCTGGTATCAGATGTTTCAGGTTAGCAAGCTCATTGTGAGCACAAATAATCACGGAAACAGCTTCTGATTTGGCAACGGAAGACCCGTGGCGATGGCTCGGGCCAGCATAAAATGCCAAGGAGGAAAAAACACGCAATAACCAGATTAACTGCAGCAGGGTACTAACCAGAAAAACAATGAATATTAGGTTCACAACCGCCATTCGGTATACAGCTAAAAATAGCAATATATTAACAATAATAGCCTATTTTTGCCCCGATTATGATTTCCTTTCAAGTAGGAATGTCAGACCCTCAAAGTCAGGCACGCTCTGGTAAAATTACTACAGCTCACGGTTTCATAAATACTCCAGTTTTTATGCCCGTGGGAACTGCCGGAACGGTCAAGGCCGTACAGCAACGAGAGCTAGTGGAAGATATTAAGGCCCAGATAATTCTGGGTAATACCTATCACCTGTACATGCGGCCCGGTATAAAAGTTATTGAATTGGCGGGGGGTTTACACAAATTTATGGGGTGGAGCCGTCCAATTTTAACCGACAGCGGCGGTTATCAGGTCTACTCTCTTGCACAATCAAGGAAGATCGAAGAGGAGGGTGTCACATTCAATAGTCATATTGATGGTACCAAGTATAACTTTACACCAGAGTATGTGATGGACATTCAACGTATCATAGGAGCTGATATTATTATGGCCTTTGACGAATGCACACCCTATCCATGTGACTACAAGTATGCAAAAAGCTCCATGGAGCTAACACACAGATGGCTGGCACGGTGTAAGGATCATTTTAAGAATACTCATCCCAAATATGATTATCCACAAAGTTTATTCGGGATTGTTCAAGGAAGTGTATACCCGGACCTTCGTCGGGAGTCAGCTGAAGCAGTAGTGGACATGGACCTTCCGGGAAATGCTATCGGAGGATTATCAGTAGGAGAGCCAGTTGAAATGATGTATGAAATGACCTCAGTTGTTTGTGATATACTGCCTAGGGACAAGCCACGCTACCTCATGGGAGTGGGTACTCCAGCAAATCTATTAGAAAGTATTGCCCTGGGAATTGATATGTTTGATTGTGTTATGCCTACGCGCAATGCCAGAAATGGCATGATCTTTACTTCTGAAGGTATAGTAAACATTAGAAATAAAAAATGGAAAAACGACTTTAGTGCCGTTGATGAGCAATTAGGGGGATATACCGGAGCGCAACATTCCAAAGCCTATTTACGTCATCTAATACAAAGCAATGAAATTTTGGGCGCTCAATTAACGAGTCTTCAAAACCTGACTTTTTATTGTTGGCTCATGGGTGAAGCCCGAAACAGAATTGAAAATGGCTCGTTCAGTACATGGAAAGGGCCTATTACGGAAAAATTGATGCGAAGACTTTAGATATGAAGATCCTTGACCGCTACATTTTGAAAAAGTTCCTTACCAGTTATCTGTTTGTAGTATTGATTCTGGTTGCTGTGATTGTGGTCATTGACATCACCGAAAAAAATGATGATTTCATGGAGCATCAACTGACATTCGGTCCAATAGCCAGGTATTACTTAGATTTTATACCATGGATTACTAATCTGATCACGCCAATTACTATTTTTATTGCCGCAGTATTCGTTACTTCAAAACTAGCAGGTCATAGTGAGTTGGTAGCGATTCTTAGTAGTGGGGTGAGCTTTCCCAGATTGCTGGTTCCCTATTTAATTGGTGCAACTTTGGTCGCTTGTATCAGTTTTTACCTGAATGGGTGGTTGATACCCAAGTCAGATAAATCAAGGGTGGCATTTTTAGTTGAGTATACCCATAAACCCTATAACTTCAGTCAAAACAATATCCATATAAAAATTGCTCCTGAGAGCTACATGTACTTGAGGAACTATAATAATCATAGCAAAGTAGGCCATCAATTTACCCTCGAAACCGTGCGAGGCAATGAATTGCATCAAAAATTGACCGCACGTCGTATAAGTTGGAATGAAGAATTGGAAAAGTGGAAGGTACAAGATTGGACCCTAAGAGAATTTGATGGCCGCCATGAATACATCAGTAGTGGGAAGGAATTGGATACACTGCTTAATATCAGTCCAAAGGATTTTGAAAGCAGTAAGTATATGGAACAAACCCTCACTTTAGATGAACTAAGAAGTACCATTAAATTGCTGAAGTCAAGAGGAGCGGACAATGTAGAAGTGTATGTGGTGGAGAAATACATGAGATACATGGCGCCCTTTGCTATTATCATTCTCACCTTTATGGGGGTAATAGTTTCGGCAAGAAAATCCAGAGGTGGCGCAGCCTTTCAAATTGCCTTAGGATTTTTGATTGCCTTTATCTTCATTATTTGTGTTATGCTAAGCAGGGAATTTGCGGTTAAGGGAGTGGTGAGTCCAATTATAGGAGTTTGGATGCCAAATATATTTTTCACACTGGTTGGCCTGCTGATGTATCGAACCGTACCCCGTTAGATGGCTAGTACCAGAGACTACCTGGAGCTGCATTTCATTGTACTATTGTGGGGGTTCACCGCTATTCTGGGAGTATTGATTTCTATTCCGCCGGTGGAGCTGGTATTTTACCGTACGCTGTTATCTGCAGTACTGCTGGGCCTATTGCTTTGGTTTCGAGGTATCAGTTTTATTCTGGGTAAGCACCCTACCTTGTATATTCTACTGACAGGTACATTGATAGGCGCTCACTGGATCACTTTTTTCCTGGCAGCCCGAATTTCCAACATCTCAGTCTGCCTGGCAGGCTTTGCCACTATTGCCCTGTGGACCAGCATTTTGGAGCCCCTGATTCTGTCAAAGCGGTTTCAGTGGTACGAATTATTGTTAGGATTGATCATGATACTGGGCCTGTATGTAATATTCCGTTTTGAATTTGAACATGCATGGGGATTAACCTTGGGGGTGATTTCGGCATTCCTGGGATCTCTTTTTACGGTACTCAATGGCCGGTTCACCCACCGGTTTGATCATTATGCCATTACCTTTTATGAAATGATCGGAGCCACCCTAAGTATAGCGCTAATTTTTCCCTGGTACCATGATTGGCAAGCTGAAGGTTTGCAACTAGTACCTACTGCCCTCGATTGGATATATCTATTGATATTGGCGGCGGTGTGTACAGTATATGCTTATTCCATAGCTATTGAATTGATGAAAAGAATCTCGGCTTTTGCCATAAACCTGACGGTTAACCTCGAACCTGTTTACGGAATAGTTTTAGCGGTAATTATATTTGGTGAAAAAGAAAAAATGACCCCCGGATTCTATTGGGGCACCGGGATCATATTGCTGGCGGTGTTGTCATATCCTTTGTTTAATAAGCTCCTTCGGAGCAGTGATAAGTTATAATCCCTGCTCCCAGACTAAAGAGTCTGCCCCAAACCAAATTGTAAGGTCCGGCTTCTCTTTAAATATCCCATAAACCGAAGATCCGGATCCACTTAAACTGGCATATAAAGCCCCTTGTTTCAATAAAATTTCTTTGGTTCTGGCGAGTATGGAGAATTGCTTGAATACCGGGGCTTCGA
>CAZAWQ010000082.1:0-1960 GCA_964488585.1 uncultured Roseivirgaceae bacterium | reverse complement strand
TTGTTTACCTGGATTCTGTAGATAGACGTTTAAATAAAATAGTCTTGAGGAGGACTACTTTATCTCACTCTGTTTTTTGTTTTTAAGTTTTTCCAAAAAAGATAAATCTTCACTGTCCCTGGAATTACTGCGGCCTTTGATTGCAGCTTTTTTGAGTTGAATTAAATCATCCAAATCGACAACATTTACTACATCAATATTCATCATGGCATAATTAGCAATTACTGTTTTACAAAATGTTTTCAAATTCTGATCCAGGGTTCTGGACAGGGCCAATACTACTTCATCATTCAGAAAATCTTCATTTTCGTCAATATAATATATGGTTCGGGTATTCATAAGTTAAATTTAACCAATATAATTTAACCTATTCTGTTGGCAGGGTCATTAATGGCTCTGCAGGTGTTAACATATTCAATGCACATTTTACTCGCAAACTCCGATCTAAATGTAAAACATTTCATTTGTGGCAAACTATGCCTATATTATGAGACCCACAAATCACTTAACATAATTAATACATGATCCCAAACAAATTTGAATACCTTACCCCAAAAACATTGGACGAAGCAATTTCAATGCTCCAACAATATGGGGAAGAGGCAAAGATTCTTTCTGGTGGTCACAGCTTGATTCCGATGATGAAATTGAGGTTTGCCACGCCGGAATACGTTATTGACATAAATGGGCTGCCTGGCCTGGACTACATCAAGGAAGAGGATGGATACTTAAAGATTGGCGCGTTAACCAGGGAAGTGGCATTGGAAGACTCTGAGTTGATCAGTGCGAAATATCCGCTACTTTTGGATACTGCAAAAATGATAGCAGATCCTCAGGTGCGAAACCTGGCAACCATTTGTGGTAATCTGGCCCACGGAGATGCTGCGAATGATCATCCGGCTACTATGCTTGCTTTGAATGCCAGTATAGTAATTACTAGTTCGACAGGAGAACGTGTGGTCAGCATCAACGATTTCTTTAAGGGATTCTTTACTACTGCGTTGGCTTCCGACGAAATTTTAACTGAAATTAGGATTCCCATCCCGGAGGCAGGAAGCGGAGGTGCCTACCACAAACTTGAGCGTAAGGTTGGTGATTATGCTACCGCTGGAGTAGCGGTACAGCTAACTGTAAATGGTTCTGGAACTTGCTCATATGTTGGTATAGGGCTTACCAATGTCAACTCTACTCCTATGCGAGCCTTGCGCAGTGAACAAATGTTGAATGGTCAGGTGATCAACCAGGAGTTGATTGACCAAGCGGCAGATGCAGCCAGCGAAGATTGTAGCCCTTCGGCAGATCTTCGTGGCGATGAGGAATACAAAAGAGCCATGGTTGGTGTATTGACTAGGCGTACATTAAAAAAAGCTCTGGAAAGAGCTCAATCATAAACCACTATTAACCATAGAATGAAAGAAATTACCTTCAAAGTAAACGGGGAAGAGCACTCGCTAGAAGTCGATCCTCGATTGTTACTGGTCCACATGATCCGGGAAAACCTAAGTTTAACCGGAACCCACATCGGTTGTGATACTTCCAATTGTGGGGCTTGTACTATTCTGTTAGATGGAAAATCTGTTAAGTCCTGTACTATTTTTGCTGTTCAAACCCATGGAAAGGAAATTCAAACCGTGGAAGGACTGGCTGCAGATGGATTACATCCTTTACAGGAAGGCTTCAAGGAAACTCATGGTCTTCACTGTGGTTTCTGTACTCCCGGGATGCTTATGAGAGCGGTGGAGTTGCTTGAAAAAAACCCAAATCCATCCGAAGAGGAGATTCGTTGGGGTATTTCAGGAAACCTTTGTCGTTGCACTGGCTATAATAATATAGTGAGTGCCATCCAGTATGCCGCAGCTAAACTACGGGGTGAAGAAACCCCATCCACAGATCCTGTATTTGTTTAACCTCTGAACCCAATTTAAAAAATGATACAGTGTAAAACATCCAAAGAAATAGG
>CAZAWQ010000081.1:0-1653 GCA_964488585.1 uncultured Roseivirgaceae bacterium | reverse complement strand
GGTCAACCCCCAGGATAAAATTAACTTATTTGAAATTATGACTGAATGTGTTGATTTCTTTGATTATATTTTGATTACATCCATTGGTCAATCACATTTTCAAAAATTTTGCATATTAACAGCTTTTTTGTCAGGATTTTGCGGAAAACCTTATTTCAAAAGTCCCTTTTACGAACCCGATTTTTCAACAGGAACCCGTTGAAAATAATAATCATAAGGTAACATCATGAATTATTGGCTGGTCAAACAAGAACCCACTAAATACAGTTGGGAACAGTTTGTTCAGGATAAAAAAACCTACTGGGACGGAGTGAGGAACTATCAGGCCCGAAATAATTTAAAAGAAATGAACAAGGGCGACCATTTGCTTTTCTATCACAGCGTGATTGGAAAGGAAGTCGTGGGAGTTGACAAAGTAACAGCGGAGGCATATCCCGATCCAACCACGGATGCTGATCGTTGGGTGGTGGTGGATTTAAAACCTGTCGTCACCCTAAAAAATCCGGTCACTCTGGAAGACATTAAGTCTCATCCAGATTTGCAGGCCATCGCTCTGGTCAAACAGTCCCGGTTATCTGTCTCCCCCCTGACCGTGAAAGAATTTAAGACTATTTTGGCTATGGGTGATACCAAAATTAAATAAACTGTTGGGTTGGAAATAAGGTTTATGGTCTTTCGAAAAAGCTGTTAATATGCAAAATTTTTGAAAATGTGATTGACCAATGGATGTAATCAAAATATAATCAAAGAAATCAACACATTCAGTCATAATTTCAAATAAGTTAATTTTATCCTGGGGGTTGACCTCCCATGAAGTTGGGGTTCTATGTATCGTAAGGAAATCAAAGTATTGGATTGTACCATCCGCGATGGCGGATTGATGAATAATCATCTGTTTGAAGAAGATTCGGTTCGACGTGTGTTTAACGCCGTGAATGATTCCGGTGTCGATTATATTGAACTGGGCTACAAAGCCGATGAAAAACAATTTAATCGCGAAGAATTTGGACCCATGAAATTTTGCTCGGAAAAAGATCTTGAGCGCGTTGTGGGGAATACAGAAAAAAAATGTAAAATTTCCGTGATGGCCGATATCGGCCGATTCAACCCCGCCGATATTTTACCTGCCGGGGAAAGTTATGTGGACATGATGCGGATCGCTTCCTATGTCAAGGACATTGACAAGGCCATTGATCTGGTGAATACCATAAAAGCCAAAGGGTATGAAACGACTATCAACATCATGGCCGTGTCGCACGCCAGGGAAACCGATCTGGATGAAGCTTTGCATCAGGTGGAAAAAGAAAGCGGCGTCGATGTGGTTTACCTCGTGGATAGTTTTGGCGCGCTTTATTCCGAGCAAATCGCCTATCTGGCAAAGAAATATAAGTCCATTTTGAAAACACGGGAAATAGGGATTCATGCCCACAATAATCAGCAGTTGGCATTTGGCAATACGATTGAATCCATCATCAACAATATTAATTATCTCGATGGCACTATTTTGGGAATCGGACGGGCGGCGGGAAATTGTCCCCTGGAACTGATTTTAGGTTTTTTGAAAAACCCGAAATATGATGTACGTCCTATTCTTGAAGTCCTGGAAACTGATTTTGTTATTCTTAGCCAGGAAATTGAATGGGGTTACACCAT
>CAZAWQ010000080.1:0-2567 GCA_964488585.1 uncultured Roseivirgaceae bacterium | reverse complement strand
AAAAGTGGTACTAATACCCAGGACTGTAGAAATCAGTGAATTTCAAATTACTCATTGTGCGATACCGGAAGTTAAATTTAAAGTCATTTGCTCCAAAGGCACTTATATCCGAAGCTTGGTAGGAGATTTTGGATCTACTCTAGGTACTGGGGCCTATTTAGCAAGGTTGGTCCGAACAAGGATAGGGCCCTATTCGCTTTCTGAGGCATACACCCTGGAAGATTTGTTACAAAAAATACCTTCTGGTATTAATTGAACCTATGCGCATCTATCACGGGGTTCAGGAATTTAAAAAAATAAAATATCCGGTGGTCACCAGTGGAACCTTTGATGGAGTGCATCTGGGTCATCAGAAAATTCTAAAAAGGGTAAAAGAAATGGCCCGGTCAAAAGGAGGTGAAACCGTAATTATCACCTTCTGGCCTCATCCAAAATATGTACTGAATCCTGGCAGTCCCATGAAATTGCTGTCCACTTTTCAGGAGAAAGCAGCTCACCTAAAAACTTTGGGCATTGATCATTTGATTAGGATTCCATTTACCAAAGGATTTTCCAAAATGACCTCCGAAGAATTTGTTAAAACTATTCTGATAGAAAAGATCGGTACCCGTCAACTGGTAATCGGATACGATCACCGGTTTGGGAAGAATCGGGAGGGGAGTTTCAAATACCTTCAAGAAAATGCTTCGGAATACGGATTTGACGTGGTCGAAATCTCTAGAAAGGACGTGGATCATATCGTGGTAAGTTCGACCAAGATCCGGGAGCACATCTTGAACGATCAAATACATTTGGCCAACAAGCTGCTTGGCAGACCTTATGAATTATCCGGCGAAATAGTTGGAGGTCAACAATTAGGGCGAAAAATTGGATTTCCTACCGCCAATATTGAAATTGCAGAAAAATACAAACTGGTACCTTCCAATGGCGTTTATGCAGTACAGGTGTATATTCGGGGAACTAAGTTGGCTGGCATGATGAATATTGGAGTTAAACCTACACTGGGGGAACAACCCAGAAGTATTGAAGTACACATATTTAACTTCGGGCAAGAAATTTACGGAGAAAAGTTAAAAGTTGAAGTGATAAAACAAATTCGGCCGGAAATGAAATTTAAAGATCTTGAAGAATTGACCGGTCAATTGGTGCTTGATAGTGAGGAAGCGAGGGCCATATTGACTGAGGACCTTAATCAGAAAAATCCATGATCAATAAGGTTGTTGAAAATGCCGAAGTAGCTGTTCGGGACATCAGAGACCATTGTGTACTAATGTTAGGGGGATTTGGGCTATGCGGCATACCGGAGAATTGCATAGTTGCGCTGTTAAGATTAGAGGTGAAAGGATTAACCTGTATCTCAAACAATGCTGGCGTTGATGACTTTGGAATTGGCCTGTTACTACAAACCAGGCAAGTAGATAAAATGATCTCATCATATGTGGGTGAAAATGCTGAGTTTGAACGTCAGCTACTGTCTGGCGAACTTCAGGTGGAGCTCATTCCTCAGGGAACATTAGCAGAACGAATCAGAGCTGGAGGGGCTGGAATACCGGCATTCTTTACTCCAGCCGGGGTTGGAACGGAAGTGGGCGAAGGCAAAGAAGTAAGAACTTTTGATGGAAAAGACTATTTATTGGAATCATGGTTAAAAGCAGATTTTTCATTAGTTAAAGCCTGGAAAGGAGACACCGCCGGCAATCTTATCTTCAAGGGGACTGCCCGTAATTTTAATCCGATGATGGCAGCAGCAGGTGATATTACCATTGCAGAAGTAGAAGAGTTGGTGCCTGCCGGGTCCCTGGACCCCAATCAAATTCATACCCCTGGAATCTATGTTCAAAGAATTTTTCAGGGGACCAACTATGAGAAGCGAATTGAGCAACTTACTACCCGCGGTTAATTAAACATATTCAGGATGGCCCTTGATAAAATCGGAATTGCTAAAAGGATTGCCCAGGAAATACAAACTGGCTGGTATATAAATCTGGGTATAGGAATACCCACATTGGTAGCAAACTACCTTCCTGACGGCATTGAAGTGGTATTACAATCAGAAAATGGCTTACTTGGTATTGGGCCCTTTCCTTTGGAAGATGATGTAGACCCAGACCTGATCAACGCCGGAAAGCAAACCATCACCATGCTTAACGGATCTTCGTTATTTAGTTCAGCTGAAAGTTTTGGAATGATTAGAGGTGGGCATGTTGATCTCACTATACTTGGGGCTATGGAAGTTTCTGAAAACGGGGATATTGCCAATTGGAAGATCCCGGGAAAAATGGTAAAGGGTATGGGTGGAGCCATGGACCTGGTTACTGCAGCTGAAAATATAATCGTTGCCATGCAACATGTAAGCCGCTCAGGAGATTCTAAACTACTAAAGGAATGTACGCTACCAATTACCGGATTGGGGTGTGTTAAGAAAATCGTAACGGATCTTGCTGTGTTGGAGATCCAGCCTGAAGGTGGCTTTCGGTTGCTGGAAAGAGCCCCGGATGTCTCTATAGAGGAGATTGAGCATGCGACTGCCGGGAGATTGCTAATAGAAGGTGATATTCCTGTAATGA
>CAZAWQ010000079.1:0-2364 GCA_964488585.1 uncultured Roseivirgaceae bacterium | reverse complement strand
CGCCAGGAAAAATGAGCGAAAAGCAATCCTATTGCTTCAGGGTCAATTGGGGACTGGTAAAGGTCAAGGCTGGTCGAGTGCAAAGCCAATTGGATCAAGGATAATTACAACAAATCATATTCATGGTGACTATCACAGGTCACCATGAATTTATTAATTGTCTCCCCATCTCAAACCCCCTCTAAAGTATTGGTCCAAACCTTTCTCTCGGGTCGTGTGATTTAAGACGAACTCCATTATACTAGGTACGATTCAAATCAACTATTGTAAAGGATTGTTTATCATGACTGGAAATAAAGCGGACCTTTCTCAAAACGACAATACGTTACGAGAAAGAATTGGCAAGTCACTACTTAATAATAATGTTTCAATACTTGGAGCTATCTTATTTGTGTTCTTTCTTGCCGAAATTAAATTTCTACTTCCTGATTTAATTGTATTAGGGATTCCACTTGGCCTGCTGGTAATCTGGCTCATTTCTTGGTTTAAAAGGGTCGGGTGGTCAGATCTTGGTATACGCCGGCCAAAAAATTGGACGAAAATAATTCTTGTGGGCGTTGGTATTGCACTATTACTTCAAACTTCAGCCATTTTACAAATCAAGCTTGGCGGCCCAATGCCTGATTTAAGCGCATTTGAACAAATAAAAAACAATCCTTTGGTTTTGCTTGGTTTTCTTGTCATCTCATGGACTACAGCAGGTTTTGGAGAAGAGATCATCTACCGCGGTTTTTTTATGAAGCAAATTGCTCGTTTGTTCGATGATCAGAAAAATTCCAGTTGGGTAATTGGGCTGGTAATGACTTCTATTGTATTTGGTCTGATCCATTTTAGTCAGGGAATTACAGGGATGTTGATGACAGGTTTTGCTGGCTTAGTTTATGGCAGTGTTTATCTGGCATCTGGACGCAATCTATGGGCATCTATCATCGCCCACGGCTTAACTGACACGATTGGTTTTATTTTGCTTTTCTACTGGGATACGATAACCCCTATATTCGGTATCTAGCCAGCTTAGATATTACAGCAAACAGGGTACGCTAAACTTGAAAAAGAAAAATTGAGTCCTTCACATCTGGAAATAATATCCCTAAAAACCTCTAAATGTACGCTCGCTAGGAGTTGAACCTAAAATCGAGCGGTTGCGGGTTTTATTTTTATAAGTGAACGTTCTTCCTGCCACCTGACAGTTTGGTTTTATAAGTGAAATTCGAAAGAAAAACCCCTGTATATAGGGGTTTTTCAGGCGCACCTGGAGGGACTCAAACCCTCAGCCTACTGATTCGAAGTTCGACTCAAAGGCGCTGATTTGCCGATTTGGCAAATCTGGTTATTTATCCTCATGGCTGCAGGAGTCAACGGAATTGCCGAAGAGGTTGGCTTTCGGGGGTACATGCAGGTTCCCCTAGAGGGGCGGTATGGTCCTGCAGTTGGCATCACTATCACTTCGATAGCGTTCGCTTTATTTCACCTCAATCAGGCTTGGGCTTCGGGAGTAGGTATTCTCGTCATTTTGTTCGTGGGTGCTGCCATGTGGGGGGTTATCGCACTCACTTCTGGCTCTCTCATCCCCGTTATTCTTAGCCACATAATTGTGGACATAAGCTATTTCTTAAACGCGTGGACGAACTTTGACGGAACATATGATAATCGACTGATTGGGGAGGCAGGGGTCGATACTCACTTCATCCTGTGGCTTGTAGGCTTAGTGGCGTCAGTCGTGCTGTTCGTTTTCGCCGCACACAAAACTCTGGCCGCACGCCAGGAATAATGAGCGAAAAGCAATCCTATTGCTTCAGGGTCATTTTGGGCTTGCGTAAGGTCAAGTCGGTTCGACTGCAAAAATGAGTGGGTCAAAGCCAATTAAGCAACTCCCCTTTAAAAGGACAATCTGCACAGGTTGTCCTTTTTTTGTTGTATACTTACTATCAATAACCCCCTCTAAAGTATTGGTCAAAACCCGTCTACCGGGTCGTGTGATTTAGGGAGTACTCCTCTATCCTAGGCGTATATCAAATCAACTATTGAAAGGAGTATTTCGATGAAACACAATGAAGTAGAAAAACCTGCTAGGAAAAATATGGCCAGCTTCCGGGCATTGTGGATGTTTGCCATCCTCTTGGTATTGACCACCGCTTCCGTTGGATGTAGTGGTAGAGTTTACTACAGCGGAGATGTATTTGAAGGCAAAGGCACCCGCGTTGACCTGGAACCAGGTGAAAATTTTCTTGTAGAGCTTGGGAAAGCCGTAGTATTAGAAGTTTCAAAAACCATACAAGATCTAGATCGCTTTTTCGTAGAGGTACGAGAAATGGACATCGAAAGCGACCTATTCGGCGGAGGTGTATTTGAAGGCAGAGGCAC
>CAZAWQ010000078.1:0-2360 GCA_964488585.1 uncultured Roseivirgaceae bacterium | reverse complement strand
CAATATCCGCCATATATGCTCGAGTTCCGGAGGGACCGTAAATGGTGTTGTGTGCTCTGGAATGCACTTTGATTATGGCAAGGACATCACCGGTCTTGCAATCCACTACATTCCAAAAATCCTTTTCTAACGACGGCATATACATGGTCATTCCATCAGGTGAAATTGACATCCGGTCACATCCTCCTTCATAAGGGATTTCCCACAGCACTTCTTCTGTGGTCAGGTCAATTCGCTGCATAGATTGCAGGGTGGTGATGTAGACACTGTTGAGCTGCACACTGACATCAATACCTTTGACATTTGATGCACTGCCATCTTCTTTAAGACCTTTAGTGTTAATCCGTTTTACAAATTTGTGATGGTTATCTATATCAAAAACCAGCAACCCATGACCCCCATAGCCCAAATAATTTCTGATACCGGGAGTAGCTACATAAAGATAGTGGCCGGTACCCACTTCCAATGTGGGTAATGATTCATCTGTTGATAAAGGACCTGGCGTTATCCAAGCGGTGCCTAAAACCAATAGCAGTGTACATAAGGATAAAAAGGCAGTAATATGTTTTTTACTCATAGTCTTAATGAAATTAATGTTAACCTAATATTACTTAAGGGTAGAAAATATAATCAGTTTTTTTGTCAAATCTAAATCGTTGAAACCGTCAGGCGCAGCAGCAGGTCAGGACTGTTCAACACTACGTAGATTGATCCGTCCGGAGCGGTTTTGATATCCCGGACCCGGCCCATACCTTTTAACAGCATTTCGCTAAATACCATTTGATTCCCTTCGATCTCATACCTCCGTAACTCCTCAAAGGCCAGAGCCCCTATCAGCAGGTTGCTTTGCCATTCCGGGAACTGGGAGCTTTCAACAAACTCGATGGCACAAACACCAATAGAAGGCGTCCACTGATGCACGGGCTGCTCCATCCCTTCCTGATGAGTTTTTTCGGATACCACTTCACCTGAGTACCCCAAACCGTAGGTAATGAGCGGCCACCCATAATTGGCGCCCTTTTTCAGAATATTCAATTCATCACCACCCATGGGACCGTGTTCTGAAAACCAGATCTTTCCGGTTTCAGGATGTATTTTGAGCCCTTGTACGTTGCGGTTTCCAAGTGAATAAATTGCTCCCAATGCCCCTGTCTTATTTAGGAACGGATTATCGGAAGGTAAAGAGCCATCGGGATTTATCCGGTATATCTTACCGGAAACCTTGCCCGGTTCCTGGGAGTCCATAGCCCAGCCCATATCCCCAATGGAAAAAAACAATTTCCCCTGGATGTCGAACAAAAGACGGCATCCCCAGCGATTCCCATTGGTGACCCAGAGTGAATCCGGTGCCATAAACAAACTTTCTTCCTCAACCCATTGATGGTCCTGGATCTTCCCCCTTATTATCCTGGTAGTAGCTGGGGTCTTTCTGTCTTCATAATTGTCCCTGCTATGACTGTAAGCCAGGTAAACCCAGCCAGTTTTATGATAGTTGGGATCCAGTGCAATGTCCATATAACCGCCTGTACTGGTGCCGGTATGTGGAGTGGGCAGGCCTTCAATAGGAGAAGGATCCAAGACTCCGTCTATCAACCACCGTAGTTGTCCCTTTCGCTCGCTGATCAAGGCTTTGTTTTGGTCAACAAACTCGATAGCCCAAGGCACTTCCAGACCTCCCTTGCCCAGTTGCTCTACCCGGATTTGGTAGTCTTCCGTTTCCAGTACTGCCGGGATGGCTACTTCCTGACTAGGTGGAACATCCTGCGCCGCTCTAATATAATCCACTACAGCTTCGGTCTGTTCGTCAGCTAGGATCTGTTCAAAGCTGCCCATCTCCGTTCCCGTAATTCCAAATTTGATATTGCGGATCATCAGGCCCCGTGTACGGCCGTAGACCCATTCATCTTTGATCAAACTGGTTGCACTGCCGCCGGCCAGATCTGCACCGTGGCACCCGGCACAATAAGTGGTGTAGATCCGTCGGGCTTCTTCTTGGGTGGAATCTTGGGCTGCTGTAGTAATGTGTTCTGACACTTTCCTTGCTTCAGGACCGCAGGCTGAGGAAAAAAGCATAATGATCAACAGGAACTTATCCATTTTTTTGCATTTACTTTATCATTGATACACTACCGGCGCCCTTTGCCCAAGGTTCTATATTAATTAGACTTCCGTATTCTAACCGGGTAGTCAGGTCTAACCGGATAAACCGGTGGATTGTTTTTTAATTCCTCCAAAACCACCTCAATGGCTTTTTCCAACTGGGGATCGTGACCTTCAATTACCTCTATTGGCCATTGCTCAATTTCTATATCTGGTGCTATTCCTTCATTTTCAATTCTGAAACCATCTTCATTCCAAAA
>CAZAWQ010000077.1:0-4106 GCA_964488585.1 uncultured Roseivirgaceae bacterium | reverse complement strand
CATGGTGTTCACTGAAATTATGGGCTCGTCTCACCACATGAGCTATTACCTTTGGAGTATCCCGGCCAACTTTTTGGTGTCGCTGGTGCTCGGATATTATATAATCCATTCAACTCATGACGGGTTTAAGCTGTGTGCTAGTCTTTTGATCATCTATTTTATCATCGGCTTTTTTAACATTATGATTGAAGCAATAATATTCAATGTGACTGATCGGGTGGAGACCATAAATTCTCTTATTGGTGGTCTGTTCCTAACGCTCTTATATAGCCCTTTGTATGTCTATGTATTGGGTAGGTGGAAAAGTCAATCTGTACTTGTAAGTTTTCAGCCACGTTCGATTTTCAGTTGGATATGGAAGATAACCATTGCCGATCTGTTATACTTTGTAGTATACATGATGGCCGGACTAACACTGATGGCGGTATATCCTGAACTAATTGACTTCTATGAAGATAAAATTCCTGCCTTCGATTTGATATTTCAAACGCAGCTTTTGCGGGGGTTAATATTTGCGGGTATTGCTTTATTGGTTTTAAGAACCACAGATCTATCGCGAATCAAAGTTGCGTTACTTATTGGCGGAATTTTTTCCATATTAGGCGGCATAGCCCCATTAATCCCCCCTAATGAATTAATGCCACCAAATATCAGATTGGCCCATGGCTTTGAAGTGGGAATCTCAAATTTTATTTATGGAATGTTAGCAAGCTACCTGCTTGTACAACAATTAGTATCGGAAAAAACCACTCCCGGTAGACTCAAAACCAAGAAAAGCCAACCTGGGGTTTTACAATAGCAGCAATACCAGCGTTTTCAGGAGTTTACCCGTGTTTTACGAATCCAAAGCTCTGCTACCGTAACATGCAGTACAAAAGCGATAGTAAAGGCTACGATTGACAAAAAAGCCGTTTGTTGATGAGACGGAGCGCCTGTTAGTATTAGCGCTGGAATAAAAATCAAACGCATGGTAGCAATACCCAGTCCAATGGCAAATGCCCGAATCATCCACTCCCGATGAAGGTTGATCTTTTTGTTCTTTATCATCAGAAAACTTCTTACCAATGCCACTAAGAATAACATACCAAAAAATCCATTTATTACACTTTCTATCCAACCTGAGAATGGTATCACAATGGCAATAAAGACCGCGGACGAACCAACCAAAATACCCACTATAACCAGAGCTCTCCCTACCAATCGATGGTAGTTGATCCATCTGGCCCGAATACCAGCAATGAATTGGAAAGGAGCCAACAACAAGTAAATACCTCCTGAAATCACATGAATGGCTGTAATTGTGGGATATACTAAGAAACCATCATTATAAGGTTGCTGAAAAAAATAATGGATGGAAGCTCCAACGCCAACCAAAGCCAGAAACCCTACCAGAATGAACATGAAGCGTTTCATAAATATATAATAAGTCTGTTAGGCTAAAATACAACATGCGTTAAGTTATGTGGAATTCTGAAACAATCAAAATATCTATTTATATCCATGTTATGATCAGATCTCTCGAAATTGGGGTGGTTTTCAATTTTATGTTAAATTTCGGAAAAGTCCGTTTACTAAAATTCTCATACTATGTTTGCCATGATTCGAATTCTCTTTTCTTATTTACTTTATTTCTTATGCGTATTCAACCTCGCTGCCCAAGACCGCACCTCCGGAAAATCTTTTGCCACCCGTTCCGAAGTAATTGCCAGAAATGGAATGGTGGCTACTAATCATCCTTTGGCTACTCAAATAGGCATTGAAGTGCTTAAAAAAGGTGGCTCGGCCATCGATGCTGCCATAGCTGCCAATGCCTTTCTTGGCCTGGCCGATCCGGGAATGAATGGAATAGGTGGTGATCTTTTCGCCATTGTTTGGGATCCCAGAACTGAAAAACTTTATGGGTTAAATGCCAGCGGAAAATCACCGGCAAATATGACCATTGAACATCTGAGAGAGGCAAAGGAGCATGGGAAAACAATATTGAAGGGGCCCTTATCTGTAACTACTCCGGGTTGTGTTGATGGCTGGTTCGAACTTCATAAACGTTTTGGAAAGCTGGCGTTCGAGAAGCTACTTAGCCCTACTATCCAATATGCCAGGGAAGGAGTAGCTATTACACAGGAAACTGCAGATATATTTGAAAGGATGGAGGAAAGCATTCAACAAGAGGACAACCCAACTTTTAAAGAAGTCTATTTTGAAGATAACAAGTTTCCTAGGAAAGGTGAAATATTCCGTAATCCAGACCTGGCAAATACCTTGGAATTAATTGCTGATAAAGGACGTGATGGGTTTTACAAAGGCCAGGTAGCATCACGGATTGAGGCTCATTTTAAACAAAGAGGTGGTTTTCTTTCAAAACAGGACCTTGCCAAACATTCATCCATTTGGGTAGACCCTGTATCAATCAATTACCGGGGGTACGATATTTGGGAAATTCCCCCTCCCGGACAAGGAATGTCCGCTTTACAAATATTGAATATTTTAGAAGGATTTAACATGGGCCAGATGCGTTTCGGTTCGTCCGAACATATCCATCACTTTGTGGAGGCCAAGAAACTGGCGTATGAAGACCTGGCCAAATATTATGGTGATCCAGAGTTTGGTGACATCCCCATAGAAATCTTGTTATCCAAGGAATATGCTTCAAGCCGGCGAGAGCTGATTGATGCTAATAAAGCAGGCGAATACTACCCGGGTCTTAAATCGGGCGACCACACCATCTACCTTACAGTGGCTGATAAAGATGGCAACATGGTGTCATTTATTCAAAGTCTATCTTCGATATTTGGTTCCAAGGAAGTACCTCAAGGGTTGGGGTTTCCCTTGCAAAATAGAGGTGGAACAGGATTTATATTGGAAGAAGGCCACATAAGTGTCTATGCTCCGAATAAGCGTCCTTTTCATACCATTATCCCCGCTTTTGTCACTAAAGATGGTAAACCGTTTATCAGTTTCGGGCTCATGGGTGGAGATATGCAGCCCCAAGGACATGCTCAAATGATGCTAAACATTATTGATTTTGGTATGAATCTTCAGGAAGCTGGAGATGCTCCCAGGATCCGTCACACAGGAACAGTTATCTGGAATGGACATATAAAAGGAGTCGGCAACACTTACCTGGAATCAGGATTTGAATATGAAACCATTAGTGAATTGATGGATAAAGGGCACAACATCAGAATGGGAAAAGGAATGTATGGAGGCTACCAGGCCATCATGCTTAAAGATGGGGTGTACTATGGCGCCTCCGAATCACGAAAAGATGGTCAGGCGGCAGGGTATTAATTTAATTACGAATTACGAATCCGAGGGACGAAGGTGTTAGGGTGTTAGGGTAAAATAAGTTAGTATGGTACACATTTGATGGGTAACCTAGTAGTAGATAGATTAAAATTTAGGAGGATTCTCAAAAGACTGCTTATTCTCTCCTCAAAAATGGTTTTGGGGTTTCTATGCTTGATACTGTTGTTACTTCTACTGGTTCATACACCGCCCTTCCAGAAATGGATCACTACTAAAGCTTCCAATTACCTCTCTGCAACCACCAAGGCCGAAGTAAGCATCGAAGAAATTAGATTTTCTTTGTGGGGAGAGATTGCAGTAAATGGGTTAGAGGTGAACGATCCCGTAGGTCATAGTTTGCTCTCAGCCCACAAAATAGCCGTCCGACCAAATATAATATCATTACTTTCAGGAAATCTAGCATTTAGGTATGTTGAAGTTGTTGGCCTGACTTGTCAACTCATTAATACCATGGATGGATTCGATCTTGCCCTAGAACTAGGTTTGTTTAATGCTTCCGATTTTGAGCTTTCAACTAGCCCTAACTTCATCAAGTTATCGAAGATTTATTTGGAAAAGGCAGATGTACGTGTTCTATCTCATCAAAAACCCAAGGACAATGAACCGCTTAAACTACCCCCCCTTGATTTTGGCAGTGGATTCGATTTTGAAGTAGACATTATTGAGTTAAAAGACAACAATATTGCTTTTCACTTAGATGAAATATTTAAAACACATCACTTTGATCCAAATCACCTGGAACTAAGCAATGTTCAACTCAAATTAACAGACTTGTTTATTAGAGATGATTCATTGTCTGT
>CAZAWQ010000076.1:0-2848 GCA_964488585.1 uncultured Roseivirgaceae bacterium | reverse complement strand
CTGTAGATAGGCGTACTCAAGAAACATTGAACAGTGACGTTGATGTGGTTTGTTCTTTTGGTATTTGACTACGCATGCCTGATTTGACTCGACAACATCGTCCCACATTCCCATAGATAAAAAGATATGCGACGGGTGGTGAGCCGCCGGTTCGAATTGTGCCCACACACGAGCTGCGCGCAGACCGAGCGGAGCGTATATTGCATCGTCGTATGTCCTAACCAGAAAGCAAGCTGCTCCAATATGCTTGGGCTTCACGCTGAAAACCTCCTCAGCAACTGCCGCTGCCCTCGCGTAGCATGGAAGATCCTGTTTCTTCTCCTGGCTTGTGCCCTGGCATGTGAGGCGCAAGGCAGCCGCATAAAGAATAGAGGCTTCAAGGTCCTCCGGAAACTCCTCTGTAAGACAACGCATAGCCTCCGCATAAGCGAGTTTTCGGGTAGCTTCGTTCCCATCACTAAAGAAAACCGCGATAGCCTGAAGGTACTCCTTTTCACGTGGCGTTGGGGCCTTTGCGAGTCGGCCTTGCGGCGTTGGGGCTAACCGTATTAGTACGGCTCTTCCAGCCTCTCGATCTTGAAAGTATGTCATTGCCTCGCCCCAGTAGGCCATCGCAAAGTTAGGATCGAGTTCCTGCGCTCTTTTAAAAGACTCCCGCGCATCATAATATTTGGCATAAAAAGGGATTGTTGGTCGAGGAACATCGCTGTAAAGCTCCACGATCCCTTGAAGGAAGTACTTCTGAGCTTCAGGTGAGCCAGAGGTGGGGAAGTCAACGCCTCCCAGGTTTGTGTCCTGACTCAACAAAAAACCAACAGAGGAAAGTACCATCATTGATACAGCAGTCATCCAGGCAAACTTATGCCTGTACTTCCACAGTGAGAAAAGGGGTTGGTTTAGTTCAAGAATTACCCTCTTAGAGAAACTCGGGTTGCAAGGAGTATCCGTTTGTTTATAATATATTGGTCCAAATTGTGAACTATTAATTTAGAAATTATAAGCAACCTATCAAATGAGAGATAAATAAGGTATTGGCCAATATTGAACTGGCAATATGAATAACAAAGGCTAACCATGTGTATTTGCTCCTACCGAGTAAACACTTGATGCTCCATTACACAACCGCTGTAAACATAACCGGCCGGCCGCTATTGGCCGAAAGCTGCCGTTGACCGTTAAGCAAAATAGCTCTAATACTTCATCTATTCCAGATTATTTGTCGTCCTATCTCCCATCACTTCATAAATAATTGCTCCCGATACATTCTTTGATGCCCTTAGATAGAATTCTCCCTGGTATTGAGCCACCGTCAAACCCGCTGTTTTACATGCCTCAAGTAATGGGACAATCTCATTTCCAAAAATGTATTGGTCGAAAAATGTTTGGAAATTTTTACCAGTAATTTCATTGAATGACTGCACCAGGTCTTCTTGAGTGATAAGTTTTTTAGGCTTGCCATACGTCATGTACAAATATTTCATCAAATCATCGAGGGTCTTTTCTCCATTGGTAACTTTTCGAATCTCAATGTCCAAAACGAATGCAATTGTGGACCCTCCTCCATAGATCAAACCCCAATTCCTACCCTTTTGATACCCAGCGTCCACCAAACTGGGTCTCGGCGGCGGAAAGAGAAACTTAGCAGTATAATACCTGGAAAATTGAAAAGCCAACTTACTTAAGAACTCATCGGGTGTAATTATACCAGCCCTCACCAGTGCTAGATTTGAATAATACTCCGTAAAACCTTCCGAAAACCAGTAATGCCCTGGAATATCTTCACCCACCAGAAAATTGGTCCCATTCCAATAGTGGAACATCTCGTGAGCCAGGACGTTTGCCCAAACGATTTTTCGGCTACTAAGATCTTGATCCACGAACATTTGATGAAAACTATTGTAAAAAGCCTCCCCATCCTCGAAAGCATTTTTTGAAGTGCATATCAGGTAGTTGGTTTCGGGTAATTCGCCAAATACATCTTTATAAACCGGTAATATATCTTTTAGCGTATTGATAAACAATTCGGATCGATGCGATAATTCAGGGGTAATGGCAAAAGTGATTGACATATCATCATGCCTGATGCGCTTTTGTTGGTGGTGTCCAAGCATTAGTAGATTATTACTCAGTGAGCCAATGTTTGCTACATGAAATGTATTTGGCCTATTGGGATCAGAAATCCATGGAGTGGAAATTTGCCAATGTGCCGGTACTTCGAAAACTACTTGAGTTCGCCTGTCAGCAGCACCTTCAGGAAATATGAATAACCCTTTGGTGATCCATAACACATTAGGTCCGGAATGAATTGAGGGCCTGGCATCAATCCCACCTGCGGAACTCCAATTGTATTGATCGTGTTGCAACTTAACTTCATATTGAATTTCTATTCTTTGGTTGGGAACAGCTTCAACCGTCCATTTCCTTGCTGAATCATCCCAATGATAGTCCACTTGCTGTCCAGTCTTAGCTTGTTTTATTGAAATGATCTCCACAAAATGTGCCCAGCCATTAGGAATATCTGCTGGAATACCTCCTTCATTCATTCGAAGCCATGGTTCCTGAAGGTTAAAGCTTGCTAAAATCTGAACTCGCCTTAAATCCTCCCCCAGGAATTTTAATTGGTAGTTCATTACTTCCTGGTAATTGTCCTTAACTTGTCCAAGGCAACTGAAGTTAATTATGCCAAACCCCAACCAAGCGATGAGTTGAACCGTAGCCATTGCTAAAAACCAAAGACGTAAGAGGTGATGAATTCATTAATATTTTTGGTGCCATCTTCGAGGCGTAAGTCATTTAGTTCTTTTAGGTAGCGTTTAAAAGAATTCGCGTCCTTCCATTCCGAAATCAT
>CAZAWQ010000075.1:0-2822 GCA_964488585.1 uncultured Roseivirgaceae bacterium | reverse complement strand
AATCGTACGATGTTGTTTTTTCAGGACAAGTAATCGAACATGTGCGGAAACCATGGAAATGGATCCCAGAATTGGCGAGAGTAACAAACATTGATGGGTTAGTAATAACAATCAATCCGGTGTCCTGGATTTATCACGAGGCGCCGGTTGACTGCTGGAGAATATACCCTGAGGGCATGAAAGCTTTGTACGAAGATTCCTCGCTAACGGTGCTCCTTTCTCTATGGGAATCATTGGAAATACCCCAGTTCCGCAGGTACATTCCAGGTGTCTCTCCAGAGTTCCAAAGTTGGAAGACGCGAATCGTTTACAATATTTTGGGTAAGCTGGGTTTTCCGGTGCAACGTTCTTACGACACCATAACTATTGGGAAAAGGGAACGCTAGCCGAACAAAGCGATCCAGCGGACGCGGTCAAGCCGCGCCGCTGAGCTTGGTCGTTATTAGCTCGACGTATTTAAAGGGAGACCCGATGAATATTGTCAAGAATATGTACTCGTTCAGTACGTTAGTGATACCTATTTTACCACTACTCATTTATCTTCAGTGTCACTAAGGTTTCTGAACTAGGACAACAATTATATAGCAATTATTAGGGCTTAACACACATATCATGCTTGATTTTATCAGAATAAATTATACATTGGTAAAAAAGTATGTGGCATCTTAATACTAATGTTAGATGAAAACACAGAAAGGATACCTATGTTGAACAGAATCAAGCATTACATGAAATCATTGTTAAAAAACCTTCCTCTGGTCGCACAGATTCTGAAGAACATAGGTCAACAAAAACGTTATAAAACTGAATTGGCATTGATAAAAGGGATACACGAGAACAGCAGCAAGCGTCCTAGCATAATTCACTTTTCCTTTAATAAGGCGGCTACTCAATACGTTAAGTCTATATTAAGGCACTGCGCAGTAAAGAATGGTATGGTGCCAGTAGGGATCCATGACTATGCATTCGATACAGATTTTCCTTACCTTGATCTCTTGTCTTCTGAAGAAATGGAGAAATATAAACATATATTCAAGAGGACAGGATATCTATACAGCGTTTTTGGGGGAATGATCGAAGGAATACCCAATTTGGAGGAATACAAGGTTGTATTAGTCACAAGGGATCCAAGAGATATTTTGGTATCTGGGTATTATTCAATTGCATTAAGTCACGTAGTTCCAACCAAGATGGGAGATAAGTACGATGAGTTTATGTCAAAAAGGGTCAATGCAAGAGAGTCCACGATTGATGAGTATGTTATTTCAGAAAGCGATAGGGTTTATGATATCTTCTCCCGATATCAAACTCTGCTGATAGATAAATACAAAAACACTTACCTGACAACTTACGAGCAAATGATCTCGGACTTTGAAGTTTGGTTAACTGATTTAATCAATTATTGTGAATTACATGTAAGTAGAGAATTCATCCAATCGTTATTAAAGGAAAATGAAGATAAGAAGCCGAAAGAAGAAAATATCCACAAGCATGTTCGCAAAGGTCTGCCCGGCGATTACAAACAGAAATTGCAACCAGAAACGATTGTATATTTAAACGAAAAGTTTGAGACCGTACTAAAAAATTATCACTATAAATGAACATGAATATTCTGAAAAATCATCTAACAAGGCGCTCCACCGGACGGCAATTCCGCTACGCTCCATTGCCGCCGGTGAGCTTGGTCGTTAGGCGCTCGAGTTATCTATGTGTTGGAGTATGGCCAAACGTTAATATAGAGGAGATAAATGATTTGAAATTAAACATGGGGGGTGTCTTCATAGGTTGAAAGAACAGTTGCCAAGGAGAGAAATACGAACAAACAGATACCGCTCGGTACTGATCAAGTGATCTCGCCCGTTGGTATACCATCAGCGGAGGCTTTCGGGACTCCTGCAATAGCAACGGTGATTTCTTCTACTAACTTGCTTCTACAAGCGGTTGTTTTGCCAGGTGTAAAAACCGATGAAGGGCAATTGATTGTTGCTGTTGCTCTTCCGTGGTTCGACATTATTAAACTACTTAAGAACGATCCCACTATTGCTTATAAAATCCACCATCGGAAATGGGAGGAAATCATAGCGGGAGCTTACAAGAAAGCGGGATTTGAGGAAGTAACGCTTACTCCAGGAAGCGGAGATTTTGGACGTGACATAATTGCCGTGAAAAGAGGGCTTGGCTCGGTACGTATAATTGACCAGGTTAAAGCATACAAGCCGGATCATCTTGTGATTGCCGACGATGTACGAGCATTACTAGGTGTCCTACAAGGTGATAATGCATCAAAAGGTTTTCTTACAACTACGTCAGATTTTGCTCCTACATTAAAAGACGATCCTCTTATTAGACCGTTTATACCGAGTCAGATCGAACTTGTTAATGGGGAAATGCTTCTTAAAAGGCTGGAAGAGCTTTCAGTAAAAAAGATGGATTAAAACTACAATTCGGGTATATGGTATGATTATGTGAGGACTCATGAACATGGTCGATCGATTAATCCCCATTGGTTTAAAGCCATAACAATTCAATTATACTGATAAGGAATACGACCAATTGCTGACTGACTGGAAAAGAGAGTGGTTTATCCGCAAGGTTTTGAAGAGGCTTGCAGGCCAGAGAGTCGCTGTGCTGTTGCAGCCGGGCAACGTGTGGGTTATTGAGAAGGCCGTGATGACCGACAGTGGCGAAGTCGCAGAGGCATTGAGAACCTGTCATATGCGTGGCTGGGTGGAACCAATCGCTAACTCGATTCCCAAAGGAGCGCTAACCCCAGATGGGCAGTTACCCGAGGGCGAGCTTTTTTCAGGTTATGCACCTGTCTA
>CAZAWQ010000074.1:0-2109 GCA_964488585.1 uncultured Roseivirgaceae bacterium | reverse complement strand
ATCACGCCATCACCCAGGTCGAATAATGAGGCCTCAGCATTTTTCCACACCGTACCACTGGTCCGAAGATTGTCCAGTATGATCAGATCTCCCCGGCCTGGAATTTCTTGGTAGGACTTGCTGCCTGGATCATAATATTGGGCGGTTCCATGGTCAATGTTGTAAAAGCTCTGGTTCCCCGCTTCCACCATGTCATATACCCATTGGTTTGGCTTATAACCCAACTTCTCCATTTGCTCCAAAGTGGACTCTACGCCCACCTGGTCCCAGGTTTCAAATGCTCCTACTTCCCAACCAAAACCAGCACAAATGGCATCATCGATACGGAATAACTCATCGGCAATTTCCGGGATGCGATTTGAGACATACTGAAACAATCCGAAAAAACTGTGGCGGTAAAACTCTCCGGCTTTGTCCTGACCTGCCAACAGCACCTTATATCTGTCCTTTACATTCTCAATACTTTTGGTACCCTCCAGCGTGCCGAATTTTGCCTTTGCCCGAGGCAGGTACTCCATGGTTTTCAGGTCCAAAGTAAGAATTTTAGTCTTGCCCTTGTCATCCTTGGTTTTCTTATAGAACCCTTGTTTGGTCTTATCACCCAGCCAGTTATTTTCCGCCAGTTTCTTAACCACCTCCGGTATTTTAAATACCTCCCTGGCTTCATCCTCGGTCAGGCCTTCATAGAGATTATTTGACACTTTGATAAGCGTATCCAGGCCGACAACATCAGAGGTCCGAAAGGTTGCAGATTTTGGTCTTCCTATCACAGGGCCGGTCAATTTGTCAACCTCGTCCACCGTAAGATCCAGTTCCTGCATGGTTTTCAAGACTTTCATAATGCCATAGATACCCACACGGTTAGCGATAAAAGCGGGTGTGTCCTTACACAAAACCGTGGTTTTACCCAGAAAACGATCGCCGTATTGCATAAAAAAGTCTATGACTTCGGGATCCGTTTTAGGAGTTGGGATTACCTCCATCAGTTTCAGATAACGAGGTGGATTAAAGAAATGTGTCCCACAGAAGTGCTTTTGAAAATCATCACTGCGGCCCTCCAGCATCAGATGAATAGGAATACCTGAAGTGTTGCTGGTAATAAGCGTTCCCGGTGTGCGATATGCTTCCACCTGGTCAAACACTTTCTTTTTAATCTTCAGGTTTTCAACCACCACCTCTATGACCCAGTCATAGTCAGCGATCATTTTCATATCGTCCTCAAAATTGCCTAATGTCACCAGATCAGCAGCATCTTTATGATAAAGAGGTGCCGGTTTGGATTTTACAGCAGTAGTAAATGAATCGGTAACAATGCGGTTACGCACCTTAGAATGCTCCAGAGTAAGGCTCTTGTCCTTCTCATCTTCAGTAAGCTCTGGTGGGACAATGTCCAATAACAAAACCTGCACTCCTACATTGGCCAAATGGCAGGCAATACGGGAGCCCATGATACCAGAGCCTAATACCGCAACTTTATTTATATTTCGTTTCATACTGGTTATTCGATGCTACAATTTGACTAATGTTGTTTTCTTCAACTATCTGGTTGATCTGCTGGATAACCTTAAAAAATAACTCAAGCTCTTCCTGGGGGATTCTATTGTTCACCTGTTGGTTAAAAGCCATAACGGATTTATAGGCTACGTCTTTTTTTCCCTGTCCCTTGGGCGTTAAGAAAATTCTCACCAGCCGTCGGTCCAGTGGATCAGCCTTCCGACAGATCAATCCCTTCTGTTCCATACTTTTCAGCATCCGGACCAGGCTTCTGGCTTCCAATCCGATCAAAGGAGCAATTTTGGTAGCCGGTGTTCCCTCGGTTGAATTGATGTTCAGTAAAACAAAAGCTATCGAAGTAGTAATATCATTCTTTATGGCTTCCTGATTGTACATGCGGTTAATGGCATGCCATACAGTTTTTATGTTGTAGTCAACCGTTTCTTCCTTCCTCATAAAGTCATCCTAAGATCTGTCCAAATATACTAAATTATTTATTATGCATGCATACCATTAATTAAATTATTTGGATACAAACTGGCCCAAACCAGTGTACAAAGGTTCGGGAATTGTATTAATAAAATTCGGATATCCTTCTATTGGCCAACCGATGAG
>CAZAWQ010000073.1:0-2665 GCA_964488585.1 uncultured Roseivirgaceae bacterium | reverse complement strand
ACCAAATAAGGGACCGGAATTCTCAGATTTAGAGAAATTGCCATACATGGATGCTGTAATTAATGAGACTCTTAGACTATATCCTCCTGCCTGGTTGATCCCCCGAAGAAATAAAGCAGCAGACCACCTGGGCCCATATATTATTCCAGCCGGATCCGATATTTTTATCAGTCCATACTTTTTACAGAGGGATCCTGCCGTTTGGGATGCACCAGATACGTTTAATCCTGATAGATTTCTATTACTAAACTCCAATGATCGTCATAAACTTAGCTACATACCATTTTCTGCTGGTCCCAGGAGATGTATTGGTGACTATTTTTCCTTGATCGAAATGAAATTTCATCTGGCATTATTAGTAAAAGAGTTTAAACTGACGCATATAGATGACCGACCGATTGAATTGGAATCCCAGGTAAACCTGAGGAGCAAGTATCCAATTTTTATGAAAATACATACAAGATAGATATGGTTCATACCTTACTAACAGATCTATTGGAGACCAGCGCCAGGTCCGAAATTGGAATAACCTACGTCATCGGTGAAAATAAAGAAAAGTTCTTACCATATAGTGAGCTTCAAAACAGAGCCTTAATACTTCTCGGTTATTTCCAGGCTAAAAAAATAACTCCGGGTCAGGAAATGTTAATTCTCATCAACAAAAATGAACTTTTTATTGATGTGTTTTGGGCATGTATATTAGGCGGCATCATTCCGGTCCCCTTGTCTACAGGGATAAGTGACAACCACAGTGAGAAGATAGCAAGAGTTTATCAAAAGTTAAAAAATCCGCTGATCTATACTTCACGCGATGAACTATCAAGATTTGAGGACTTTCTGAATAGGCATGGCTACAACTCTATTATTGAGGCCATACCTACAAGTTCAATAATAGTTGAAGAAATTACCGAAGCACAGGGGAAAGGAATACCACATAAGTCGGATCCGCAACAATTGGCTCTGGTGCAATTTTCCTCGGGATCCACCGGTGAGCCTAAAGGAGTTATGCTGTCACATGAAAATTTGATAAGTAATATACATGCTATTATACTTGGCTCCAATTTCACTTCAAAAGACCGAACATTTGGCTGGATGCCCTTAACACATGACCTTGGACTAGTAGGATTTCATTTGGTCCCCATGGCTTCATTAGCGAATCAAATGTTAATGTCAACGGAGCTTTTTATTAGGCGCCCTATGCTTTGGATACAAAAATCCGCAGAACATCAGGTCACCGTCACCTGCTCACCAAACTTTGGTTTGAAGCATTTCTTAAAATATTTTAAACCTGAAGCCATAAAAGATCTGGATCTGAGTAAAATACGACTGGTGCTCAATGGTGCGGAACCCATATCTGCAGCTCTTTGCCGGGAGTTTATGGATTGTCTAGCCAGTTATGGTCTAAATGCCAATAGTATGTTTCCAGTCTATGGGTTGGCTGAAGCATCACTGGCAGTAAGTTTTCCAAAACCAGGTGATCCCCTTGAAACTATTTCAATTGAGAGAAAAACCATTGATATTGGGCAAAAAGTCCTGGTTAGTAATGATAAAACCAGCTTAGAATTAGTAAAACTCGGTAGACCAGTGAAGTTTTGTAGGTTGCTAATAACAGATTCGCATGGAAACAAGCTTCCTGAACTCACCATTGGAAAATTGAAGATTTCCGGACAGAATGTATCCAAAGGGTATTATGAAGATCAAGAAACTTCCAATACAGTCATTCATGATGAATGGCTGGATACTGGCGATCTGGGCTTTACGCATGAGGGCTCTCTGGTACTAACCGGAAGAAGCAAAGACGTGATTTTTCTCAACGGTCAAAATTTATACCCACATGATTTGGAGCATATTCTGGACCAGACTGATGAACTGGAAATTGGCAAAACAGCAGTAACAGGGGTTATTGATGCCAAAAAAATGGTGGAAGAACCAGCGGTCTTTGTTTCATATCGCGGATCCTTGGAAGGGTTTATTCCACTTACAAAAATCATAAAGGGTCACCTTAACGCCTATTTGGGATTAGAAGTTGAAAAAATATTTCCGGTACAATCAATACCCAAAACTACCAGTGGGAAAATACAAAGATTTCTCCTGGCCGAAAGATATCACAACGGAGAATTCAATAACATTGAGAAAGAACTCAAAATATTGCAAGCCGTTTCTAAAGATGCACCAGAAAGAGCTGTCAATGAGATTGAAGTTACCATAATAGACATCTGTAAGGATTTCCTTTCAGACGACCTCAAGGTTGATGACAACCTATTTGAACTGGGTACCAGTTCATTGGTACTTACCCAAATCCATGACAGAATTGATGTTTTATGGCCCGGCAGACTGGAGCTTACTGATTATTTTGACTACCCAACAGTCGCAGAGTTGGCAACTTATTTGAGTCAAGAGGTAGATCAATCAGTATAAAACGGCTTCTTATATTTCCATCTTCTGTGAGACCAAAGCCATTCAGCAGGTCTTTCTTGAATGAGCATTTCCGCCTTTACAATGTACTTATCAAGAATGCTATGGTCATTTTTGTGGTATGGTGGTTCAGCTAGCTCTTCAAATTTAATTTCATAATAACCTCTTTTAATTTTTTTTATACCCACAAAAAGTACCGGGTATTTAGTAAGGTGGGCAATTCTTTCCGAGCCAATAAAAAAAGGAGTGT
>CAZAWQ010000072.1:0-1699 GCA_964488585.1 uncultured Roseivirgaceae bacterium | reverse complement strand
AACGTATAGAGGAAGAGAGACAATTGGCCGAGGAAACAATAAAACGGGAGGAAGAGGAAAAGAAGAATAAATACGCAATACTTGTTTCTGAAGCACAACGGGCAGTAACCAACAAAGACAAAGAAATGGCAATTAGAAAATATAATGAGGCGCTCACTCTTGTTCCTGGTGATTATGTTGCAAACATGGGGATCAAGACAGCCAAAGAATTAAAACATAAGGTATGTTATGAGGTTCTTGGCACTTGGGTTTTTGATTCTTGGCTACGTAATGCAGATTCAATAGAAATAAAAGGAGACGGTACATATACATATGAAACAACTACTAAAAGCATTTGGAAATGCATTGATCCAGAGAACCGCACTATCGAGCTTCATGCTAATATGAGTATTCCATTACCAGCATCAACAATGACTGCAGTATTAAGTGATGATGGTCAATGTATAAATATCTCGTCATTCTCTGGAAAATTTATTTTAAATAGGCCTGGTCACATTTGTGGAATTGTTCGCCAATAGGAATCTGTAAACCAAAGTTCTTGGACCTTATCCTCCTTGGCCAATATCTGTTTGAGTTCACTCTAGCCCGAACGTCCGCTTTCAGTATTAAGCGGACATAACACAAAAGACTAAATGGGGTATATATCAGGGGTACATTTCATTTTGTGATTGTATACAAGTATGATAATCAATAAGATAGGGCTTGCATGTGATACCGGCCCCGGACACCAATGTATAGACATTAATGAAGGGATGTAAAAATGATTGACTTATATACCTGGGCAACACCGAACGGCTGGAAAGTTTCTGCCACACTTGAGGAACTTGGCTTGCAATATAATGTGCATCCGATTGATATTATGAATGGTGCGCAGAATGAACCTGATTACGTAGCAATCAATCCTAACGCTCGAATACCGACGATCATCGATAGTGAAAACGATAATTTCACGATCTTCGAATCAGGCGCCATCATGATGTACCTTGCCGAAAAGACTAACCAACTCATGCCAAGTGACGCCAAAGGTCGCAACAAAGTACTACAATGGTTAATGTTTCAAATCGGTGGGTTGGGTCCCATGCAAGGTCAAGCCAACGTCTTTTACCGTTACTTCCCGGAAAAAATTCCATCAGCGATAGAGCGTTATCAAAATGAGACCATGCGTCTTTACGGCATTCTCGATACTCGTCTTAAAGATCGTGAATACCTTGTCGGCGACTTCTCAATCGCAGACATTGCACATTGGAGCTGGGCACGCATCCATCGTTGGGCTGGTTTAGAGATTGAAGAACTACCGCACCTCAAACGTTGGCTCGGTCAGATTGAGGCGCGTCCTGCTTGTGCCAAAGGAGCTGCAGTCCCACACGCAACTACTTACCACGAGCCCGATGAAAGCGCCGCTGAAATGGCCACAGCAGCTCAAAGCATGGTGATGAAGTAAAGAAATGAGGAATTGTAGTACCACAAAGGCGTTTCTTATTTAAACCAGCCCTCCACAGTGTCTGTTACCGCACCACCGGCGTCTTTCACTTTATCCACAGCTTTAGTTGCTGTATATTTCTTAGTTTCCTTACTCGCTGCTGCAGTCTTTGCAGGTTTCTGTCCTAAAACGGACAAAGTGTCCCTTAAACCTAGTTAGCCTTTAACGCATAAGCAGGAAACAAAACAAAAATGTAAAATGCATATTAAGTAATTGTAC
>CAZAWQ010000071.1:0-3362 GCA_964488585.1 uncultured Roseivirgaceae bacterium | reverse complement strand
GTTTCGGTGTCAAGAGTTACTGAAGATTAATATCAAGGTCAAAATAATTAGTTTAATAAATTTCTGATTTATCATCTATGGCCAATATCCGTACAACCACTGACTTCGAACACGGTGTGTGGCTTTTGCGGGCCACCAGATCCAATGGAACTAAAGGATTCGATTCAGGAAAATAAGTAGCCACATTTCCTCGTGGGATTGAATATGGGATAACTTTAAAATTGTACACCCATCGTTCAATTCCATCATATTTACTGGATAGGTTTACTACCTGTGCCTTTGAGAAGCTACCATCGGCCATGTCTTTTGGATTCATTAATACCACTCTGCGTTCATCAATTATCCCCCGGTAGCGATCATCTTTACCATAAATTGTGGTGTTGAATTGATCGTGACTACGTACTGTCATCATAAGAAATTCTCCTTTACCTAATTTGTGGCGCGGGACTTTCACTTGCGAAAATAAGGCCCTGCCATTTAAAAATTCTCCTGTTTTGGCCACATTAGGCAGATAAAACCCTCCTGGCTGCCGCACTCGTTGATTGTAGTCATCAAACCCGGGAACTACCTTTTCTATCAGGTCACGGATTAGATCATAATTTGAAACCAGGTGATCCCAGCTCACCCCCAGTGTGGCTTTGGCTAGCCCGGCAACTATAGCTGGTTCACTCAATAATTGCTTAGATACCGGTTTCAGGTTACCCCTGCTTTGATGCACTACTCCCATGGAGTTTTCTACGCTGACAAACTGTGCTCCAGATTGCTGATGATCCACATCTGTTCGCCCCAGACAGGGGAGAATAATAGCGGTTTTACCGGTTACCAGGTGACTGCGATTTAATTTGGTAGATACCTGGGCGGTAAGGGAACAGTTTAACAAGGCTTCTGATGTAAAGTCGGTGTCCGGCGTAGCGGAGTGGAAATTGCCTCCCAGGCCTATAAACACTTTTGCCCGGCCATCATGCATGGCCTTAATGGATTCAACGGTGTTGAATCCAGGTTCCCTAGGTGGATTGAAGTTAAAAACCCTGGAGAGGTTATCCAAAAACCAGGCTGGTGGTTGCTCCCATATGCCCATGGTGCGGTCTCCTTGAACATTACTATGGCCCCTAACCGGGCAACTACCGGCCCCGGGCTTTCCAATACTTCCCCTTAATAAAAGTAAATTAACTATCTCTTTAATGGTATCGACAGCATTCTCGTGCTGCGTAAGACCCATGGCCCAACAAATAATCATATTTGATCTACTTTGGATCATTTCAGCAGCCTTTCTGACCTCTTCCTGGGCGATACCACTTAACTGGCAAAGTTTTTCAAAACTTTGGGATCTGATCCCTTCTGCGAATGATTTGAAGTCTTGGGTTTTTTCCTGGATGAAGGTATTGTCAATTGCAGAGCCTGGCGCGTTTTCTTCCTCTACCAACAACAAAAGCATAATCGCTTTCAAAAGGGCCACATCTCCGTTTATTTTGACAGGCAAAAATAGATCTGTCAAGGTGGTGCCTGATCCCAACCAGCCGGATAGCTTTTGAGGATTTTGAAAACTAATTAATCCGGCTTCCTGTAAAGGATTGGCGGTTATGATCAAAGCCCCATTTTTCTTGGCTTTTTCCAAGGCACTCAACATCCGAGGATGATTGGAACCTGGGTTTTGACCAAGGATAAATATAAGATCAGTTTGGTAAAAGTCCTCAAGAGTGACAGAACCTTTGCCTATTCCCAGTGTTTCAGTTAGTGCCACTCCACTGGACTCGTGGCACATATTAGAGCAATCTGGCAAATTGTTTGTCCCATACATTCGGATAAACAACTGATACAGAAAGGCGGCTTCATTGCTGGTTCGTCCCGAGGTGTAAAATATTGCTTCATTTGGCGAATTCAACTGGTTCAGCTCCTCTGAAATCCTTTGAAATGCCTGATCCCAGGAAATTGGCCGGTAATGATTTTCATCTGCTTCCAAGATTAGCGGTTCAGCCAATCTTCCCAGGTGGCCTAGCTCATAATCTGATAGCAATGACAAATCCTGAATGGAGTGTTTCTGAAAAAATCGACCGTCGATTGTCCTCAATGTAGCTTCCTCCGCTATGGCTTTGGCTCCATTCTCACAGTACTCTCCCAACGATGAACGCTCGTCATCAGGATCAGGCCAGGCACAACCGGGGCAATCAACACCAGTAGTTTGATTCAAGCTAAACAGTACTTTGGTGCCGCGAATCACACCTGCCTGTTCTTTTACCATCTTACCGGCTATCACTACGGCTTTCACCCCCGCTGCTTTCTTCGCGGGTTCCATTATTTGCAACTTTTCAAATCGGTCGGGTGCTCTATATGGAACTGGTTGTCGCTTCATGAGGTACTAACTTCATCTTTCACCCTGTGTGATCCATGGTAAATATTAAACCGATGCTCACTAACAAAGCCTAATAGTGTAATGTCGGCTTTTTTTGCCAGATCAACCGCCAGACTTGAAGGAGCTCCAATAGAAGCCATGAATCTTATGCCACTCCTTAAGGTTTTCTGAACTAATTCATAGCTTATTCTTCCGCTAACCAACAATACATATTTGTCTAAGGGCCAGTTATTTGAAAGAAATGCTGCGCCAAATACCTTATCTAGCGCATTGTGCCTGCCAACATCCTCACGCCACCACAAAGCCGACCCCTCCTGATCAAAAATGCCGGCCGCGTGCAAGCCTCCAGTTCGGTTAAACACCAGCTGATTTTCAATCAACGCTGCCGGCAATGATTTGATGACTTTGGGTGATATAAAAGGCCCGCTACTTGGTTGGACCTGAAAACTATCCATCACAGATTCCAGGGAGATCTTCCCACAAACCCCGCAGCTGGAATTTATATAAAAATGTCTTAGATTTTGTCCTAGATCAAACGGAGTATTGGGGTGTAGTTGTACTTTGACGGTATTCCCCAAGAATTCTTGTTCAAGTCCCTGACAGTGTCGAATGCTAGCTACATCATCTCGATTTTCAATTATTTGCTCCGCAACCAGAAATCCTGTAACCAGCTCCAGGTCATCACCTGGGGTGCGCATGGTAATGGCCAGTCTTTCTGACACTCTTGTGTCTTTGGGTCCGTGGTCTATAATGATCTCCAAAGGTTCCTCAACCGCAACCAGGTCATTTGTTTGCTGATTTTTTTGCCGGGAATTCTTTATCACCGGAAACGATGAGACGGAGGCCTTGGTCATGATTTTGCTAATAACTATTGTTTTAAATATAGCGACAAATGGCAAGATTCGTCAGATGTAATAAAATAATATTAATCGACTGGGTATTCTTTGGCATTAATGTGTTATTGCAAAACTTAAAACTACCTCGGTACATTTTTTTTAAATTATGAAAAACA
>CAZAWQ010000070.1:0-1699 GCA_964488585.1 uncultured Roseivirgaceae bacterium | reverse complement strand
TTTCCATATTTCCAAAAGGGCAACGTCCGCTAACGGGCCAAAAGCGGCCGTTCACTGAGGCAGATTTATCCCAGGTATAAGTCGATAAACAGATAAGGCTAAACTTAATCCTGTGTCGTGTCTTCTTGCTGATTCTCCCAGTCACGGTTCCACAGCCCAGGCTCAAATGAAAAACTGCTGGCGAAATGATACATGAATAACCATTCTCCATCACTATACTTTAAAACATCAATAAATATGTTTCTAATTGGAATCCGTTCTTGGGTTGCATTGATCACATAAAATCCGGTTCCACGTGACCGTACAATAGCAATGTCGCCGACAATATCTATGTTCTCTTGTTCGTAGGTGTCCGTAATAAGCGTAACCTTATTGTGGAATTTTTCAGACCAGTCACTTATAGCATCTCGTCCGATGAGTGGAGGGCGATTTGGCAGAAACATTGTGGCATCCGGGGTAAATAGGTTTACATAAGCAGACTTATCCCCTTTGTTATTTGCTTCATCTACTTTGATAAAAAATTGTTCAAGCTTTCGTTTTTTCTCCTCTTGCATACTTGAACTATCGGAAGAACTCTCTTTCCCCGTACATTCAATTAGGGTGAGAATAATTGCGGAGCCAATTACCAATCGTGAAATTAATTTTATTATCATGATGGGAATTAAGATTTTATTAAACATTACATGGAAATTATTCAATTTTCAAATTATTCCCTGCCCTTCAAACATACGCTGCTTTCGGGCCAAAAGCGGCCGTTCACTAAGGGTTAGGTCTTTTTCTACCCAAACCATGCTCACTCTCGCTTTTATTAACTACCTGTAATATTCCGGTGCCCATTTCACCTGGGCACTATGCATGTCATGTTGAATCCATAGACTAGCATTTTTATCTTTTAAAAACTGCTCCATAAGGTCCATAGAAGCCAGAGTTTGCTCTTTGTCCCAATTGAAACTTGGTACGCCCCTATTCTCCCGGTTTTTAGCAAAGTGGTATAAATCCCCGGATAAAAGAACCGGTCCGGTTTCAGGGAGATCCACAAAAAGCATCTGGTGACCAGCTGTATGACCAATTGCCCTTTTAATAATCACCTTACCGTCGCCGAATACATCGTGATCGCCCATTAACTTGATGTATGCGTTACTTTTAAGTGAATCCAATTCACTGGCTAGACGGTCTTTATTCTCAAAAAGGCTTAAATACTCCTCTTCCTGTAAAAGTAAAGTAGCATTTCTGAAAAGTGCCAAATTCCCGATGTGGTCTCCATGTTCATGAGATACTGCTGCATATTCTATATTTTCCGGGTCCACATCAATAGCTGTTAGCTGATCCACTAGTCTCTTGGGCATCTTCATAAGAAAATTTGGGCTATCATTACCTTCGGGAATGTCAGCAAGTGCATCCGGCAAACCGGTGTCCCAGATTAACATACCTTTAGGGTGTTTGATCAGATATGCAGTATTGGTGAATGTGGCTTGCTTGCCTTCATCCACCCCTGGGTTGAACATGGCTAAATCTTTAATCAGGATTTCTCCAACCTCAAACACATAAATTGTAAGTGGGACCTCCTTGATTTCTATTTCCTCAGAAATGGCGCTTTCGTTTGTCTTAGGGCTAATACAATTAGTCAGTATTAATAAGACCGAAAGTAAAAAAGGAGTATAAACATGTTTCATATTTAATAAGTTTAACTACCAGGTTT
>CAZAWQ010000069.1:0-3108 GCA_964488585.1 uncultured Roseivirgaceae bacterium | reverse complement strand
TACGGAAGATGTTTACATAGGGGTGCCCTATTGAGTGATGGCGTAGTCGAGGGAGAAAATTTAATTTGTGGATTGCACAACTGGGATTACAGGATTGATACGGGCGTCAGTGAGTATGCGCCTAATGAAGTTCTGCACAAGTTTCAGGAAGTAATACACCAGGGAGAGGTATTTGTGGGCGAGGAGGAAGTCGCTGAATTTGAAAAACTTGTACCCTCTCGTTTCAAACCTGACCAGTACCTTGGAAACTATTTGGATACACATCCGGAAAAAACAGAGCCATATACTTTATATATCAAACACCTCGCACAACATGGCCTTACCCAATATGGCCATCATGGAGCCACCGCCGCCATGGGTGTTGACCGCGATACACTTCCGAAATGGGAGAATATCCAATTCTTGCCTGCCCAGATGGCCAGAAAGCCGTTACTGGACGAAGACGAGGTTGCTACAAAAGTGGTTTTAGGCCCAGGAGCAGATAAACCCTTGACCTTAGAAATACCACTATTTGTTTCAGATATGTCTTTTGGGGCGCTTAGCAAAGAAGCTAAAATAGCCCTTTCCAAGGGGGCAGAAATGTCAGGAACAGGGATCTGTTCGGGTGAGGGTGGCATGTTACCAGAGGAACAAGAGAATAATTCACGATATTTTTATGAGCTAGCTTCCGCAAGATTTGGTTTTGAATGGGAAAAGCTACAAAAAGTACAAGCATTCCACTTCAAGGGAGGACAAGGCGCCAAGGTGGGTACCGGGGGGCATTTACCAGGTCACAAGGTCACCAAAGAAATTGCAGAGGTAAGAGGCCTCGAAATAGGGCAAACCGCCATTAGTCCTGCCACATTTAGCGATGATCTTCATACCACTGAGGACTTCAAAGCTTTTGGAGATGAAGTAAGATCGATTACGGGCGGTATCCCGGTGGGATTTAAATTAGCCGCCAGTCATATTGAAGAGGACATTGATTTTGCTTTGGAAGCCGGTGCGGACTACATCATATTAGATGGCCGTGGTGGTGGCACTGGAGCAGCTCCTATAATTTTAAGAAATCATATTTGTGTACCCACTATCCCCGCGCTGTCCCGGGCAAGGAGGCATCTTGACAAACAAGGTGCTGTAAATGTGAGCCTGATCATTACTGGAGGGTTGAGAGTTCCCAGTGATTTTATTAAGGCCCTGGCATTAGGAGCTGATGCTGTTGCTGTTTCCAATTCGGCATTACAAGCAATCGGTTGTTTGGGCATGCGGGCATGTCATACGAATAATTGCCCGGTGGGAATTGCCACCCAAAAAGAAAGCCTTCGGAATCGCCTGATCATTGACCAGTCAGCTAAGCAGTTGCACAACTTTTTTAGTGCCTGCAAAGAACTATTAGAAGTGGCTACCCGCTCCATGGGATATGACAACATTAACAAAATAAACCCAGGGGACCTCAGTACTTTTGACTACGATATGCATCGATTAACCGGTATTAGTTATGCTGGTGTAACATTTTAACAAACCTTTTAAGATGACTCATCCCACAAACCAACTATCCTGGCATTCGCGGCCAGTGTGCATACTAAGCTAACTGGAAAACCTGTAGCCTGCTTCACCAACGCAGGCCCCAGAGGAACAAACATGTACACTGGCATTTTGGAAGTGAATACAGAGACAGGGAAACTAAAGTTCGCCCCTGTTTGTTTACTTAATTTATTATCTTGATTTGATATTTGCATATATTCAAATTAAACCAAAGAGGATTCATAGCTACAACTAACTTTTTACCTTTACATGAACTTGATTGAAGCGACTCTAAGTAAGCTTTCCAATATTCAGTTTTACTTGAGGAATTTAGATGAGGCACTTTATAGAGAGCCTCTGGAAATATTGTCATTCGCCAGTATTGGTGAACATACCAGGCATGTATTAGAATTCTATCAATGTTTGTTACAAGAGAGTATTGACGGTGCGGTCAATTATGATCGGCGAGTAAGAAAAAAATTAATTCAGGAAGACCCTACAGCAGCTAGTAACTTCCTTTCCAACATTATAAGATCTCTAAGGGCTATTAACATTAATCAACCACTTAACTTAGAAATTTGTTATGATTCAGATCAGGAGGTAACCAACATTGTAGAAACCTCATTGGAAAGAGAACTGGTCTACAACCTGGAACATGTGATTCATCATCTTGCTATAATAAAAATCGGAATATCTGTCATTGCTCCCGGGATGAATCTTCCCGAAGGCTTTGGGGTTGCACCAAGTACGTTACGATTTAGGAGAAATTCATGTGTACAGTAACTTATATACCCCGGGGGGACCATAAATTCATATTGACTTCCAACCGGGACGAAAACCGGCGCAGAACTACATCATTATTAACAACCCGGTTGGTTGGCAAGGAGCAAGTATTGTTTCCTGTAGACCCAATTTCTGGTGGTAGTTGGATAGCAATATCACAATCCAGTCGCGTGGCATGTATTTTGAATGGTGCTTTTGAAAAGCACGGCCATATTCCGCCGTATAAACGGAGTCGTGGGCTGATACTACTGGATTTCTTTAAGACCTCAGGAATTACTCAGTTTATAACACAATGGGAATTCGAAGGTGTCGAACCCTTTACTATGGTAATGTACCAACGAGATTTGCTAGTAGAATTTCGGTGGGATGGAGTTCAAAAACATTCCAAGCAGATATCATTAGACGAACCCCATATTTGGAGCTCCAGCACTTTGTACAACCAACACACCAGAACCAAAAGAAGTGCTTGGTTTGCCAACTGGTATAAGCAGACCCAGGAACCAAATTTTGAAAAACTGATGCAATTCCATCGGTATGGAGGAGAACCTGACCCGCATAATGGTCTAGTAATGAATCGTGACAATAAAGTGCAAACTCTGAGTATTACTAGTATTGAAAAGGGGAAGTTTACCGCGGTCCTTCACCATCATAATCTAATAACAAACACCACCACTAAACGTTGTATTGACTTTTCCCAAGATGAAATTATGGAATCGATTTAGATCCAGTAATTTCCTGATTAAGTTATCCAACTGGGAATACTGGCCATTTGAAGTAATATATGCTCCAGTTTTTGTCTACTGGCTATATTTATCGCTAAAG
>CAZAWQ010000068.1:0-2530 GCA_964488585.1 uncultured Roseivirgaceae bacterium | reverse complement strand
ATCCACAAGATATACATTTTTGGGTTTCCCAGTCTGATGCTCATATGCTAAATTACAAATAGTGTCTGGGGCAGTTTTCCAGCCGAGGGGGATTGAAAATCCTTCCTTTACAACTATTTCAGGTATTGGGTCTTTGGGCTTTGCCACATATTTCACGTATTTCTCTTGCTTCATCTCTCGAAGTTCTACCCACCTAAAAAGGTCTCCATCCTCTTCCTGCTCTATTCTGCTGTAATGATAGGGCCGTCCATTGTCCACAAAGAACAGCTCTTGTTCTTGACCCTTGTATTCTATTGTGATTCCATCATTCAAAATGTAGTCCTTTTCCATGAACTGTTTAGACTGCTCCAGAGTCAATCCAAAAATAGATGGCGTAAGACTAAAAAGAAATACTCCAAGTGTTAAATATTTTTTCGTGAACATGGCTATCCCTTGGGAATTATTGATTTAAGGGACAGAAATTTGCTTTCAGCAGTTACTGCCATCGGTGCAATTAGCTGCATCAACAACGCCATCGTTGTGTGTTTGACATAACCCATCCTGCGCACTAGTAATTTTTCTCCCTCCATTACCCCCTATAGCCGATAATGGATGAATTGCCATGGAATGATACTCTAATTCTTATCCATATAAATACCAGACAGGACTTACCTCAAGTTACTAAACAAGTGTAATGAATTATTTACTCAATCCTAGTATGACACTCATATATATACTAACAAACAGAAAATATGGATAAATGTGGGCCCAGGTGTGGATTTATCAGATATATATCCGATGATATATATGAACTACTTCAATCCTCAGTGCCTTGTAAGACACAGACTAATTATTCCCTGTAATTGGAAGTTGAACGTTCGCTAACGAACCATTGCAGCCGTTCGCATTAATAACCAGGCTTCGCTTGAATTTTAGGTAAATAAGCCCTGTCCGTAGTTAAAATTGGGAAGGAATAAGATATCATTCCCTGGTAATCCATTCGTTATTGGCACAGGAGATATAAGGAGGAAAAGAAGATGACTGTTGTACAGAACAGGGGTTATGCACAGGAAGTGCTGTATTCCGGTTTTGCAGGACGAGTATACGGATGTAGTTGGTTGATTACGTCTGGAACGAGTAACCTGGCAAAAACCGGTTATGTCGAACGGCAATCGCAGGCTATGAGGAACGGGTTTCGCGCGGGCTATTCGCTGAAAGCAAATTTATGTCTCTTACGGTGCTAGAGAGGCTTAACCAGTTTGGATTAATTAGCATCCTGAGCCGTAGATATCGGTAGGAGGCAGGTGTGAAGTTTACCGCGCAGCAATTTCGTCAGTGGAAGTATAAAAAAGTAACCTTAGTGGGCATGTCGGGGGTGGGCAAGTCTTACTTATCGACTATGTTAAGTGGCAAAAGTTGGTTTCATTATTCCGGTGATTACCGTATTGGCACCCGTTATCTTGATGAACATATCCTCGATATGATCAAGCAGCAAGCCATGCAAGTACCTTTCTTAAAAGACTTGTTACGTAAAGACTGGATTTACATCAGTAACAATATCAAGGTGGATGACCTGGGCCCAGTATTGAGTTTTGTCGGTAAAGTGGGAAATCCAGAATTAGGCGGCGTAGAAGTAAACGACTTTATTAAACGTCAGGAAATTTATCGCCAGGCAGAGATTGCTGCCATGCGCGACGTGCCTGAGTTTATTGAAAAAGCCCAGCAAATTTACGGCTACCCCCATTTCATTAACGATGTGGGTGGTAGTTTATGTGAGTTAGATGAGCCGGGAATTATCGACTCGTTAGTTGAGTGCACCTTGATTTTGTATATCAAAGTAACCGATCAAAGCCAGAAGGATAAGTTAATCAGCCGTATCCAGACCGCGCCTAAACCACTGTATTGTCGGCCGGAATTTTTGCAAGAACAATTGACCGCATATTTTGCCGAAACCGGACTGCAATATGCGGCACAAATTGACCCCGATGAATTTAGCCGCTGGATATTTCCACGTTTGTTTGACTCACGGATACCGCGCTATGAGGAAATTGCCAGACACGGCTATACCATCACATCATACGAGGCGGCTAAAGTGAAGAACGAAGAGGATTTTCTAGATTTACTAGAACTGGCGATAAAGCGGGAAACCTGATACCAGCAAAAATATCCGGGACAGACCACAGTTTTTACGAGAGGTTAACCATCCGCTTTTGGCACAATATAGTCCTTCCGTCCCATCTTCGAAGAAATAGAAATATCCGGGACAGACCCCAGTTTTACTCCGAAGAAATAGAAATATCCGGGAGAAATATCCGGGACAGACCCCAGTTTTACTCGGTTACTACTCTAACTGTGGCTGAATAATCAATGTATAACTCGAATTGCCAGCTCAAGTAACCGGGAATTGATTTTCAGTCCATTATCATTTGCAGCAATTTGGTTGATATTAAACTTGACTTTATTGTTTTCGACAAATAGACCAATTATTCCTCCATTATTGACAAAATCACTAGTATCCCCTACTGACAAAACACTCATACCCTTAATATTC
>CAZAWQ010000067.1:0-1601 GCA_964488585.1 uncultured Roseivirgaceae bacterium | reverse complement strand
ATCTTCAATACTTATTCCCCTAATATTTCCTGCAAGAATAGCAGGCAATACATTTTGAATCATAAATGTAGCCTTTCCCCCATAGGTCAAAGGAATATCTTCTGCTTTCATGATTCGCATCTTCCAGGTACCTCGACATATAGTCACAAAACCATTTTCATAAATAGCAGTAATTCCACCTTTACGTTGTAAAGCCTGAATTCTAGGATTGTCTTCATCCATAGAGAATAAAGCCAAATTGCAGTTAATCGCTCTTCTCATATCGTAGACAAGATCGTCATCGGCATTTAAGATCGCATAACCATCCGGTAATACAGTTTCGGGAATCACACCTTTAACCTTTGCTAACTGCTCTATCGTATGAATGCCCTTCAAACCTAAGTGGTCTGCAGTCACATTTGTAACGATCCCTATATCACAATTACCAAATCCTAATCCTGCGCGAAGAAGTCCGCCACGAGCAGATTCCAATACGGCGAAATTCACGGTAGGATCTTTTAGTACAAACTCGGCGCTGGCAGGACCTGTACAGTCCCCTTTCATAAGCAATCGGTTTTGGATATACACACCGTCACTAGTGGTGTAACCTACTCGGTAACCGCTCATCTTGGCAATATGTGATATCAATCGAGTGGTAGTTGTTTTACCGTTTGTACCACTAATGGCGACAATTGGTATTCTCCCCGTATCGCCTTGCTGAGGAAACAATTTATCTACAACCGGTGCCGCAACATTTCTGGGAAGACCCGTGGTTGGCGCTAAGTGCATTCTAAAACCGGGGCCGGCATTCACTTCCAAAACGGCCCCTCCTGTTTCGGATAGCGGTTTTGTGATGTCGTTGGTCATAATATCAATTCCGCAGATATCAAGATCGATAATTTTAGAAATACGTTCTGCCATGGAAACATTTGCCGGATGAACAATATCTGTAACATCTTCAGCGGTACCCCCCCGTACTTAAATTGGCTGTGTCCTTTAATTGTAAGCGCTCTCCATTTTTTAGCACAGAATCTTCAGTATATCCAGCATCTGCAATGATGGTTTGCGTTAAATTATTAATGGTAATCATGGTAAGTACATTTTCATGTCCATATCCACGACGCGGATCTTCATTTACTTCGTCAATCAATTCTTTAATAGTAGATTTTCCATTCCCTATGACATGAGCAGGTGTACGTATAGCAGCAGCTACAAGTATATTGTTAATTACCAACAACCGGTAATCATCACCTGTTATGTATTTTTCAACAATTACTCTACTCGATACATCCTTGGCGGTATGAAAAGCGACTACTGCATCATCATAATTTTGAATGTCCACAGTAATCCCTCTTCCGTGGTTCCCATCAATAGGCTTGATCACCAAAGGATAACCCACGTAGTTACAGGCCTCCTCCAGCCTTCTCTCTTTACTTATAATATCTCCACGAGGCACTTCAACCTCGGCCTGTTCCAATAGGTATTTGGTATCTTCTTTATCGCAAGCGATCTCAACGCCAATACTACTCGTTTCAGAAGTTACAGTGGCCTGAATTCTTTTCTGATTGGCACCATAGCCTAATTGACACAATGAATATTTATTCAATCGAATCCAGGGAATT
>CAZAWQ010000066.1:0-5069 GCA_964488585.1 uncultured Roseivirgaceae bacterium | reverse complement strand
CCGTCCGAATTCACCACCCCAGACCACCAGCGTATCTTCCAGCAGGCCTCTTCTTTTCAGGTCCATCACCAAAGCCGCGCTGGCCTGGTCGGTGTCCTTGGACTGGGGAATAATGTCCTTTGGCAGATCCACATGATGGTCCCAGCCCATATGGTACAATTGGATAAACTTCACATCGCGTTCTGCCAGCCGGCGGGCCAGTAAGCAATTGGCTGCAAAAGTGCCCGGCCGCCGCGCATCGGGCCCGTAAAGTTCAAATACCTCTTCCGGCTCCTGGGAGAGGTCCATTACTTCCGGCACCGATGTTTGCATGCGATAGGCCATTTCGTACTGTGCAATCCTGGAAGAGACCTCAGGGTCACCAAAATCGGCTTGCCGCATGGAATTTAATTCCGCCAGATGGTCCAGCGCTTTGCGTCTATTTTGAGGTTCAATTCCCGGAGGGTTGTTCAGGTACAAAACCGGATCTTTTCCAGACCTTAGTTGAACCCCCTGGTGCAATGACGCCAGGAAACCATTACCCCACAAGCGGGAGTAAATAGGTTGTGGACGTATCAAACCCCGGGAGAGCAGTACCATGAAGGTGGGCAAATTCTTGTTATCACTACCCAGGCCGTAGGACAACCAGGAACCTATACTGGGCCGGCCGGGCTGTTGTGATCCTGTCTGAAAAAAAGTAATGGCTGGATCGTGATTGATGGCTTCAGTATGCATGGATTTGATGAAACATAACTCATCAACTATTTTGGCAGTATGGGGCATCAACTCACTCACCCAGGCACCGCTTTGACCGTATTGCTGAAACTCGAAAAAAGAATTGACCAAGGGGAAAGTGGTCTGATTGGAGGTCATGCCCGTAAGACGTTGGCCATCACGCACTGAATCAGGCAGCTCCTGTCCGTGCATCTCCTTCATCCGTGGTTTGAAATCAAACAGATCCATTTGTGAAGGACTGCCACTCTGGAACAAATAAATTACTCTTTTTGCCTTGGGCGCAATATGAGGCTGGCCCAACAGACCTGTAGTCAGATTTTCTATAGGACCGGGACCGGGCCCTATTCCTGTTCCGCAGCCAGGTAACAGAGAGGTCAGTGCTGCTCCTCCAATACCTATTCCCAATTTTGAGAGGAAATGGCGCCGGTTTAATTGAAGCGCGCTCTGGTGCTCAACTTCATTCAGGAACATCATGTTTTGGCTTCCCATAACTTAAGATTTCATTTTAGCTTCGTCAAGATTCAAAATTATGTTGGTTACCACAGTTAGTGCGGCCAATTCAGGGACGGACAAATCGCTATTTATGGGGGCATCACCCACCGACAATAATTCTAAGGCCGCTTCAGGGTTTTTCCGGTAATCCCTCCGCTCTTCTTCAAAAAGTAATACCAATTTTTCCATTTCCTGCTGGTTCGGGTAACGGGAAGTCAATCGTTGAAATACTTGTGGAATCCAATCCATCTCACCGTCGGGCTGATCCTGTATTACGGATTGGGCCAATACCCGGGAGGCCTCAATGAATTGAGGGTCATTTAACAAAACCAATGCCTGCAGCGGGGTACTGGTACTTTGCCGTTTCAGCACACACACCGCCCGCTCAGAAGCATCAAAAGTAAGCATCACCGGGGGAGGTATGGTCCTTTTCCAATAGCTGTACAAACTACGCCGATATAAGTCTTCACCTTTGCCAGGCCGGTATTTGTTTTCACCAATCTGGTTGGCCAGCTCTTTCCAGATACCAGGCGGTTGATAGGGTTTTACCCACTTACCACCAATTTTATCAATCAATAAACCGGAGGCTAAAAGGGCCTGGTCCCGTAACATCTCTGCGTTTAGCCGCTGGTAAGGGCCGCGTGACAAAAGTACATTTTGCGGATCAATGCGTTGCTTTTCCTCTGTCAGTTGGGCTGACTGTTGGTAGGTGGCAGAAAGCGCCATTTGCTTAATAATGGCCTTAACGTCCCAATCGTTTTCTACAAAAGTGACGGCCAGCCAATCAAGCAACTCCGGATGGGATGGGAGATCACCCTGGTTGCCAAAATCTTCAGGAGTATTCACCAAGCCACGACCGAACAACATTTGCCAAAAACGGTTTACCGCAACCCGGGCGGTCAGCGGGTGGTCCGGGTGGGTTAACCATTTCGCAAACCCCAGCCGGTTATTGGGGTACTCAGTGGGGAAAGGCATGATGCTTATGGGTGTTCCGGGCGTAACTTCTTCAGTAGGAGCATCATATACGCCACGATCGAGCACGAAAGTAGTCCGGGGAGTATCCATCTCCTCCATGACCATGATATAGGGAAGTTCCAGGTAAATACTTCGTATGCTATCGAGTTCTGCAGCCAGGTCATGCCGACGGCGGTCTACATGATACAAGTAATACTGTTGAAGCTCCTTATTTGTAAAATTCGACCTGGTCAATTCCATATTCAATGGTGCAGCCAGCGCCTTGACTTCCAGGTTACTTAACTCCCGGTGGTAGATCCTGACTTCGTCAATAGCTCCCTCTTGAAAGCCTTGATAAGTATCGCTATTTGCCCGGCGGGGAGTCCAGTTTCCGACCAAGAAATCATTGCCATTGAGGATGCTCTTTCGATTTAACTGATCAAACTTTATCACTAAAGGCTGCTCCTGTCCGTTTACAAACAAACGAACGCCCTCTGCTTTGCCAGATCCGTTGTAAGTCATGAAAACATGCGACCACCGATTTAAAGGTAAGGCCCTCTTGGTGCTGACTGCTAACTTTTCTTTTGCATGATCGTGGACCAAGGCCCCAACCAATCTTCCTTGCTGATCCAGCACCATCTCATAGCCAGCTCTTCGCTGCTCGCCATTGCGCCGAACCAATAGTCCGGCCTGTTTTTCAGGATACTTCACAGGTTTAACCCACCCTCCTATTGAGAATCTGTCAGACTCCTCAAAATCACCTACATCTCCCAGGCTCAGATAGTTCTTTCCATCAAATTTCATGGCCCTTCCTTCCCTACCCTTTATCATCTCAGGTTCCATCAGTTCACTAATGATTTTCACATTGGCCCGGCCCTGATATCCATCAGGTACTTCGTTTGGAGTAGCCAGGCTTTCGAATTCATCAAGTTTGAAATGTGCCAACAAACCCAATGACAGTTGTGTGTTAACATCTGTGGATGTAAAACCTTCTTCCAACCATTTTCTAAAACCAGCTCTTGACTGGTATTGGGACTTCTCAAACTCGGATTCCTTTGCTGTCCGAAGTGAGTCAAGAAATTCAATAGTAGCTTCCAGTTTTGCATCTTCCACTTTTATATTGGGTACCGGAGCCTGGTCAAAGTAATTAATTTGCCCTTTTTCGTCGATCCCGTTAAAAAAGGCAAACACCTGGTAGAATTCCTTTTGGGAAATAGGATCAAATTTATGATCATGGCAACGCGCACACTGCATGGTAAGTCCCATAAATGCGGTAGCCACGGTGTTGGTGCGATCAACCACGTACTCCGTAATGTACTCCTCATTAATTACCCCTCCCTCTTGGGTAATGGCATGGTTGCGGTTGAATGCGGTAGCCAGTTTTTGTTCATAGGATGCATTTGGCAATAAATCCCCGGCCAACTGCCAAATAATAAAATCCTTATACGAGAGGTTTTGATTGAAAGCCTTAATCACCCAGTCACGCCAGGGCCAAATACTGCGGGGGCGGTCGTCCTGATAACCATGCGAGTCAGCATACCGGGCCGCCTCCAACCAGATCCCGGCCATTCGCTCGCCATAGGCCGGTGAAGCCAATAAACCATCAATTTGCTCCTCATAAGCTTCTGGAGAATCATTGTTAACAAAATCAGCCAGCTCTAAGGGTGTAGGCGGTAAGCCGGTTAGGTCAAAGCTTAACCGGCGTAATAGCTTTTCTTTGGTTTCAGGTGCCGCCGTTTTTAGTGCTGAACCCTCCAGTTTATTTAATACAAAATAATCAATTTCGTTATTGGCCCAATCCTCATTTTTGACCTTGGGCAATGCCGGCTTCTCAGGTGGAATAAACGACCAGTGTGACTTCCACTGGGCTCCCTGTTTGATCCATCGCTTTAGAAGGGCGATTTCATATGATGACAATTTGAGATTGGACTCAGGCGGGGGCATCATAAAATCAGGGTCAGTGCTGGAGATGCGCTGGATCAAATGACTTTTTTTCAGAGAGCCAGGTACAATAGCAAACTTGTTGGCTGCGGTATCCAGTAAAGCGAAAGCAACTTCCTGGATATCCAGGCGAAAATCTGCCTTGCGGGCCTTTTCGTCAGGACCGTGGCATGCAAAACAGCGGTCCGACAGTATGGGCTTTATGTGGTAGTTGAAGTCTACCGTTTTGGGTAGTTGCTGCAGATCGGTATCGGAGTCCTTCCGCAATGAACATGCCTGACAACTCAATAATACACCTATACATACCCAGACTTTGGATGTACAGAAAGCTGCGTTCAGCAATAATTGAATTTTTTTGTAGTACAAAGCACCTGCAAATTAGTCAACAAAACTACAGAGCGGGAATAAATGCTGATTTTTCATAAAATGAACCTACCGGCTACTAATATTGGGTGGCGGTGCATTACCAAAATGTGTATATTTTTGACTATATTTGTGTACACATTTTTATAAACGGTTATGCATAAAAGAACAAATATTGAAATCGACGTAGATCTAATCAAAGAAGCCATGCAATTAACTGAGTTAAGAACCATAAAAGATGTGGTACATCATTCCCTGCGGGAGTTAATCAAATTGGAAAAAAGAAAGAAGCTACTAAAACTGAAGGGAAAGGTTAAATGGGAAGGTGATCTGAATGACATGCGTTCAATATGAAAGGTCCCATAATTGCCGACACCAGCGTGTGGATTAACTTCTTTAAGGGCGTTGACAGTAAAGAGGTACAGGAATTACTGCGCAATATTAAACATGACTTGCTCGTTTATTTATGCCCAACTATTGTGCAGGAGGTTTTACAAGGGATAAACAATGACAAGCAGTATAGGGAAGTCCTGTCCAGTTTACTGGCATTTCATATACTCGATGATGATGATTTGGAAATGGCAATCTCAGCGGCAAATCTTTAT
>CAZAWQ010000065.1:0-29050 GCA_964488585.1 uncultured Roseivirgaceae bacterium | reverse complement strand
AGAAATGACGCTGTACGCCATAGTCCCCATGATTATATTCGCCTTGATCTCACTAAAAGCTTTTTCCTATATTCGTCCAATTTTCAGGAAACGCAGTGTCATTAATGCTGAAGTTACCGGCAGGCTTACGGAATCCCTGGGTGGAATCAGGGTGATCAAGGGATTCAGTGCTGAACCTCAGGAAATAAAAGTGTTTGAGTCCGGCGTTATGCGCCTCTTTAACAATGTAAAAAAATCATTGACATCTACCAGCCTGATAACCAGTTCTGCCACCTTACTTCTGGGAGTGGCCAGTATTACCATAATGGGTGTTGGTGGTCATAGAATTGTTGAAGGTCAGATGACGGTGGGGGACTTCTTTGCCTTCACCTTGTATCTGGGTTTCATGGTGGCGCCCATTATACAAATGAGCAATATAGGAAGCCAAATAACCGAAGCTTTTGCCGGCCTGGACCGCACCGAAGAAATCCTCAATTTGTCAAAGGAAAATGACAGTGAATTAAGGACAACAGCCCTGCCTGTTGTTGAAGGTAGGATTGTGTTTGAGAATGTGTCATTTGCCTACGACCAGGACAATGAGGTTATTCAGGGCATTAGTTTTGAGGCCCCCCCCGGTAGTATTACCGCCTTAGTGGGCAGCTCCGGTTCAGGGAAGACCACCATAGCTGGCCTGGCAGCATCATATCTGGATCCTACCAAAGGAAAAATCACCATCGATGAAGTAGACCTATCTACTGTCACTTTGGAGAGTTACCGGAAGCAGTTGGGAGTAGTTTTGCAGGACGACTTTCTTTTCGAAGGTACTATAAAGGAAAATATACTTTTTTCCAGACCTGATGCTTCAGCAGAGCAGATAAATCAAGCGGTGGACGCAGCGTATGTGAGTGAATTTTCAAATCGTTTTGAAAATGGATTAGATACATTGATTGGGGAACGAGGGGTTAAACTGAGTGGTGGACAGCGGCAGCGTATTGCCATTGCCCGGGCCTTACTGGCTGATCCCAGGATCCTGATATTGGATGAGGCAACTTCAAATTTGGATACTGAAAGTGAGTCTTATATTCAGGATAGTCTTATGGGACTTATGAAGGGCCGCACCACCTTTGTTATAGCCCACAGGCTTAGCACCATCCGTCAAGCACATCAAATTTTAGTTATCGAAGAAGGAATGATCGTGGAAAGAGGCACCCACCAGGCCTTACTTGAAAAGAAAGGGCGGTATCATAAATTGTATACCTATCAGAGCAGGATCTAATCAATTACGAATTACGAATTACGAGGGCGGGACAATTGTTCTAATGTTCTATTGTTCTATTGTTCCCACGTTCTTTCGCCTGCTCTACAATTTTCTGGTAAACTTCTTTACCCTGGGTAAGTACTGAAAGCACTTCTTTTTTTTGATCTTCACTATCGAACAGTCCTTTATCATTGACCCATTGCTGAAGCCGGTCAATGATACCAATAAACCTAATGGCCGGAGCGCTGAAACCGGCCGGTCTTCCTTCAAAGTCAACATATACCGGATTTGAATGAGCTCCTTCACACCGTGCAGCCAGCCAGCCTGAATCATTTAACGTTAGATTGGCGTCTATATCTGACCCGCTGTAAATAACATCTCCGTTGAATAATATTTCCACAGGCCTGCTTCCCTCAGGTATTTTTGCTTCTGCTGTGATCCTCACTTGGTTTGATCCAGTTTTTATGGCGATTTCACCGCCGGGCTTTTGACCATTAACTTCAAAGAAAAGCATGGGTCCTTTAGTAATAAAGCTTCGACCTTTTCGTAAGCCATCGCGCCAGTTGTCAAAAGAGAATGTCTGACCATCCAAAAACACATATACCCGGGGCGTATCCTTAATGACCCAATCAGGGCCCGCTGTGGCTGGGACCCTGAATCCACAGTTGAGCACATCGTACCAAACATCTAGTTGGCCGCCATTTCCGTAGATCTCAGCCAGCTGTATTTTACCTAATGCTATATCAACCGGCATTTCAAACCCTGTGGAAGGCCATGACGATTTGACCTGGGTCACGTCTTTGGTGAAATTACCAAAATGCGCTGCTATGGTATTGGCCCCCTGCCTAAGAGCTTCATCCAAAACCACCGTGTTGGGTGGATAATCTGGTCCACCCAGCTCTCCCAGCGCCCCTGAACTAATCGGTTGGATCAATTGATCAAGCCCAATAAATGCCAAATGACCAAATGGATTATTTCGAAACTCTTCTCCATAAACGACAATATAATCATCCGTACCGAAAGCTTGCCTCTCCCCCATAGGGTATTCGTTAGCATATATAGCATGGGTCATCCACTCCCCTTTCAAAGATAGAATTGCTGAGACATGCAGGTCTTCGGCCTGAGAAACCAATGGCCAGTGTTGGTTGAACTGCACCGGTATGCCTACATCCGTGGTATGAATATGAGTATGACCGGAAAACCAACCTTGCCGGGGCATGTTGATCCATCGTTTCAAAGCTACCTTGACTATTCCATTTTCAGGAACTGTAATACTTTGTGGTATGTATTCAAATCCATGTTTGACATCCACCGTCTTTCCTTCAGGTTTCACACCTAAACTTGTCTCACCCTTTAAGTAGAAATAAGGTCCGGGTTGGTGCTCCCAAATATTTGTCCCCCAACCAGCGTCTCTAACAATGGCCAGTGATTGTCCTTTTAGCGGAGACCAATAGGCATTATTATTTTCATCTGTTACTTTCACCCGGGCAGGAATAGGATCACCAGTTTCCTGATCTGTAATGTTAAATACCATGCCATCAGCAAAATCTTCCGGTTGAGCAGCTATCTGATCTCTTTTTAAGGGCAGGGTTACTTTAGTTATGGTTTCCCCAGGAGCAAGTTGATAAGGAGGATCAGTTGTGGGGATTCCACGTACTTGAATTATTGCCTTTGTTTTGTTACCCCTGTTATCCACTATCTGTAGATTATTTGAAGCCAGAGATTCTTTCAAAGGGGAACAAACCACAAAAGTGAATCTCGAAGAATTTGATACCAAAGTGAACTGTTTATTCCAGAATAATATCTCGTCGCTGAGATTTGAGGTCATGCTCAGATTTACTGATGAATCGCTATTATTTTGTATCTCAACTAACAACACTTTAGTGTGCTGGACTGGTATTTCAAAAATAGGATCGTCCCAGTCGATGCTTAGGCTCTTGTTAACGGCAATTCTTATTGCTGGTTCTTCCTCGATTATTTCAGCAAAATATTTGCGACACTCAAAAAGCAGTTGCCTTTGCTTTCTTTTAGTTGTAGCAATTTGATCCATGACCTGCTGTGAAGTTATGAACAGGTTTTGTTCATCAGTTAGCTCCCGTATTTTCCATGATGCCTCACGCAGCTGGTTCCAGATTTTAAAGATCTCATCTGCCCGCGGGTCTTCATACCGCATTATCTGTATGGCCATGAGATAGTCGTTTAATTCCGCATAGACTGGATCTTGATGACCTGGATGACCAGATAATGAAAGTGGCATTAATATGATAAATGCAATAAAAACCTTTATCTGCATGACAATGTGTTTATTAACTTCAATAAACAAAGTAGTTATTGGGGTCAAGATGAACAAAAAGAATGAAACATAAATATTAAAGGTGCTATCATTTTTCAAGATTATGTCTACTTTTAATGTCAAGCGAGTTGAACTTTAAGTTTCAAAAATATGCCAAATAAAATAATGGTGGTTACTGGTGGAGGAGACTGTCCAGGTCTGAACGCAGTGATACGAGCCATCGTCAAACGAGCCTCCCAGGAAAATGGTTGGGAAGTCATAGGCAGCATCGAATCTTATAACGGCGTACTTCATGACCCAATGGAAGTGGTTATACTCAACGAATATGCGGTAGCTGGCATTCATGTGCGGGGCGGCACCATTATTGGCACCACCAATAAGGGAGGGCCTTTTGCCTGGCCTGTAAAAAACCCTGATGGGAGCTGGACCGCAGTAGACCGGTCCAAAGAACTGCTTGAAAGAATCAGAGATCTTTCGATTGACGCAGTGATCAGTATTGGAGGTGATGGGTCTCAAAAAATAAGTAAGAAATTATTCGACATGGGATGCAATATCATTGGGGTTCCTAAAACCATCGACAATGATCTTTCAGCAACTGACCTTACTTTTGGATTTCGAACTGCGGTTCAAATAGCCACAGAATCCGTAGATAAGTTGGTGACCACTGCCGCCAGCCATAATCGCATCATGATCCTCGAAGTCATGGGGAGAGAAGCCGGCTGGATTGCCCTTCACTCGGCTATTGCAGGAGGGGCTGAGGTATGCCTGATACCCGAAATTCCCTACGATATTGGCCTGGTTATGCAAAAGATAAATAGTCGTTTCTCCAAAGGGAAAGGATTTGTGGTTATAGTAGTTGCTGAAGGTGCCAAACCCAAAGGGGGTACTGTAACCGGAACCACTAGTGAGGAGGCCGGTTATGATAATATTAGACTGGGGGGTATTGCCTATAAATTAAAACAAGAAATCAGGGAAGCGGGATGTGATGCTGGAATGCGGGTTACGGTGCTTGGACATTTACAACGCGGCGGAGTTCCCATAGCTTTTGATCGTTTATTGGCCACTCAATTTGGAGTAAAAGCATTTGAGATGGTACTTGACAAAGACTTTGGGAAAATGGTGTCATATCGCAATCAAAATTTCGTATCAGTTCCTCTGGAAGAGGCCACCGAACAATATAATTTTATAAATAAAGATTCATATTTATTACAAACCGCCCGTGGCATCGGTATGAGCCTGGGGGATTAATCAACCAACTCAAAACAGATGACAGCAACAGAGATATTTAATCGATTAAAAGAAGGAAATACCAGATTTACCACAGATAGCCTGGAAAGTAAGCTGCAAGATGGCGTCAGAAGAAATGCGCTCACAGGAGGTCAGCAGCCGTATGCCATTGTTCTTAGCTGCGCCGATAGCCGGGTAGTGCCAGAACTTGCTTTTGACACAGGTCTTGGGGAATTGTTTGTAGTTCGGGTGGCAGGAAATGTTGCGAATAGTTCGTCAATTGCCAGCATCGAATACGCGGTCGCTCATCTTGGTTGTAAGGTTATCATTGTCCTGGGTCATCAAAGTTGTGGTGCGGTAACGGCTGCCGTTGAGGGTGGGGACAATGGCTACAATCTTAATCATTTATTATCACACATAACTCCAGCTTTGTCAGCAGCCGGTGATGGTGCCTCCCTAACTGAAGTAGTAAAGAAAAACGCTGAGCTTACCGTGGAAGAACTTAAAAATCGGTCAGCAATCATCAGTAGTGCTGTAAAAAGTGGAACAATACTAATACTGCCTGCCTATTATCATTTAGACTCGGGTACCGTTGAATTTCTAGGTTAATAGTTTATAAATGCTCATTCTTTGCTTTTGAATCGGCTATTGGATTGATTAACTTAGAAAACCATGGAATAATATTTTGACAATGGCCAGAATAATATTAGAAGTCAATGGCAAATCCAGAGAAATTGATGTAGACCCTCAAATGCCATTGCTGTGGGTATTGAGAGATTATCTAGGACTCACTGGTACCAAATATGCTTGTGGAATAGCCCAATGTGGATCATGTACGGTATATCTGGATGGCTCCGTGGTCAGGTCGTGCGTGCTACCCGTATCAGCGGCAAAAGAAAAGCGGATAACCACAATAGAAGGTTTGTCCAAAAACAATGACCATCCTATACAGTTGGCCTGGATTGAAGAGCAGGTTCCACAGTGCGGTTATTGTCAGTCGGGGCAAATAATGGCCGCTGCAGCGCTACTTGAAAGTAATCCTTCTCCCAGTGAAGAGGAAATTGACGATGCTATGAGCTCAGTTTTGTGCCGTTGTGGCACCTATCCTAGAATTAAAAAAGCCATTAATAGGGCTTCCAAAGGGTAACAATATGCAAAGGCGAAAATTTATCCAATTGTCTACTGCTTCCAGCGCCTTTCTTATCGTGGGATGCGTTCCCGGAAGTGACGGGAAGGAAAAGATCCTAAGCAAAATAGTCTCAAATCTTCCTGGTATTGATTTAAATCAATTTATATCAATTAGCAAGGAAGGAAATATCATATTGTTCAATCATCGGCCCGAAATGGGGCAAGGAACGTATCAGTCAATTCCCATGGTGCTGGCAGAGGAGCTTGAGGTTGATATTGACCAAGTGGAAATTCGACAGTCAACAGCCAGCAGTGAATTATATGGCAGTCAAATGGTAGTAGGAAGCCGCAGTATCCAGACTGAATTCGAAAAGCTAAGACTAATGGGTGCTTCGGCCAGAGAAATGCTCAAGCAAGCCGCAGCTAATATCTGGAAGGCCAAAATTACAGATTGCCAAGCCGTTAATGGTACGGTAGTCAGTAGTAGCGGACAAGTACTTACCTATGGGCAATTGATTGAAACGGCAGGCAAACTAGAGGCCCCGCAAAATCCACCGTTGAAGGACCCAAGTGAATTCAGGATTATTGGTAAACCCCTGCCTAGAAGAGACATACCATTAAAAACCAACGGGCAAGCTCAATTCGGAATTGATCTTTCGGTTCCAGGGATGTTATATGCCTCAGTAGAGCGGTCTCCGGTATTTTTGGGCAAAATCAAGAGTTATAATGAAAAAGAATCATTGAAAGTCGCCGGGGTAAAGCAAGTGATTCCTACATCACGAACCGTCTATGGTCGGACCAGGTTTGGTGTGGCTGTTTTAGCAGATTCGTACTGGGCCGCGGTGCAGGGTAGAAAGGCTTTGGTTGTTGAATGGGATAATCAAAAGTTAGAGGAGGTTTCTGATCTGACAATCGCCCGAGACTCTATGGAAGCTTCGGAGACAAAAGGCGATGAACTGTTTGGAAGAGGCAATGCAGATGAAGTTTTAAGCAACAGTAAAGAAGTCATTCAGGCTATTTATCAAACACCTTATCAAGCTCATGTGCCTATGGAGCCTATGAATGCCCTGGTTAGCATTAAAAAAGGCAGCGCTGAATTCTGGGGTTCCACACAAAATCCCAATGGGATAAAATCATTTATTTCCAAAAAATATGGGATTTCCGAAAGTGATGTTAAGATCAACTACACTTTTATGGGCGGTGGGTTTGGTCGTCGCTCTATGACCGATGTAGCTGAAGAGGCAGCCGATCTTTCTCAAAAATCAGGTGTTCCGGTTAAGGTAATATGGTCCCGTGAAGACGATCAGACCCAAGGTCCCTTCCGTGCTTGTAGTCTAAATGTTTGCAAGGCTGTTTTAGATGATAAAGGAAAAATTCATGCACTGGAACATAAAGTAGTGGCCCAGGAGATTAGAAATCAGACAGGAGGGCAGATGACGGCCAGCAGGCAACTGATGGGTGGAATTAATACGGACTACACCATTCCCAACTTATCTGTTAAAGGGGTCCTTCGTAAAAGACATATTCCAATATCTTATTGGCGGGCTGTATATCATTCCACAAATCCATTTGCTCATGAATGTTTCATAGATGAACTAGCTCATAAATCAGGTAAGGACCCCATTGAATTTCGATTGCAAATGTTGGATCAACCCAGGTACCTAAGGGTTTTAAACGAGATAATGGATAAAACCCATTGGGCAGTGCCCAAAGCCAAAGGAGTGGGAAAAGGTGTTGCCACCGTAGAGCGATCCGGGGCGTATTTTGCGATGGTAGTTGAAGTAAGAAAACAGCAAGGAAGAGTTGTTCCTTGGAAAATCACCACCGTTATCGACCTGGGTATATGCATCAATCCTAACACTGTGAAAGCGCAAACTGAAAGTTCTATTGTTATGGGATTAGGGGCAGTATATTATGGATTGACCGTAAAAAATGGAGCCATTTATGAAAAGAACTTTAATACCTATCCTTTATTAAGAATGGATCAATGTCCTGAAATTGAGACTTTTATTATTAAGAGTAATGCACCGCCGGATGGTGCGGGTGAATCCGGGTTGCCTACATTGGCCCCAGCCTTTGCTAATGCCATTTTTGATTTGACAGGAAAAAGACTTCGTAAACTGCCAATTGATATTAATCAAATATAATGACAGAACGCTGGGTGATGCTTCTAAGCCATTACCGAAACCATCTCCAACACTTTTTTACCCAATTGCTGATCTCCTGAAATAGTTACCTGATCTTTAACTTCAGCGGGTCTGACACTTTTTGAGAACAGTTTCCAGGATAGTTCCGCGGGAATTTCTACTATGGCAATTGGGTCTTCTTTAGTTTCAGGAGCAAGCACCCACTGTTTTTCTTCTTTCAGCAGAAGCCATTCCCCTCCTACTTTTCCAGTTACTATGGTTTTTACCACGCGTCCGGCCGGTGCCCTCACATCCCTGAAAGTGTGTGGAAGTGCCAGCAAAAAGGTGGATATAAATGGGTGAAAGTACTGTGGAATCATAATGCCAGCTTTACCTGTGGCTTCCCTGATCTGTTGCTGGTGGAGCCATTTTTCTGTAAACTCACGAGCCAGGTGCATCCAGTTATAGCTGGTGGCCTCCCCTGCCCAGTCCACGGCGAATACTGCTTCGTCCCAGGGATCCAGGGATGCATAGTATTCAGAAACTAGATTACCGGTGACTTTATGCAATTGAATTAAAACGCCCGGACTGATTCGGTGAGTAGCTTTAACCCAGTCGGCATTTAAGCGGTTAAGCCAGTTTACCAGTTGCTGAAAATCGTGAACACCTACCGGCTTTTCACCAGTATATCCATCTCTTTGCATTGATAGTGCTCTTAGATTTCCATCCAGCAAATGACTAACAACATCTTTCACTTTCCACTTTATGGCAATTGTTTGAAGGTTCCACTCATCATCCGTTAAGGATTCCAAAAGTTCCATCAACATTTCATCCAGTGATTTAAAAAGATGGCGCACATCTATGGGAATGTGACTGTTACTCATTTCTTTTAACAGGTTGTTGGGGAATATTAGAATATAGGAACATTTGAATAGGGGAACAATTGAATAATAGATTAATAGATCAATAGAATTGAGATTTATTAATGCAGATCCAGGCAAGCCTTGATGTTTTCTTGGATTTTAGAAATCAATTGAGTCTTCAGAAAACGGCCTGCCATTTAATATATCAGTCTAATAAAAGTGTATATTATCTCAACATTTATCACTAAGTAATATGTATCAACCAAAACAGCTCCTACCATTATTAATTGTATTGTTCATTTGCATCCGTTGTGCTTCCCCGGTTCCTAAGGACCACAATAAACCCAACATCTTGTTTATCGCTGTGGACGACATGAATGATTGGGTGGGTTTTATGAATGGTCACCCTGGCATGAAGATCCATACTCCCAATCTAGATCGTTTTGCTGCCTCATCCATGATTTTCACCAATGCACATACGCCTGCTCCAGCTTGTGCACCAGCACGGGCAGCTATACTTTCCGGCGTTCATCATACCCGCTCAGGCGCTGAAAATGTCCATTGGGGGGATGGACCGAAATGGCGAGAATTTGAGGCTTTAAAAAATGTAGAGACCCTTGAACAATTTTTCAAAAACAGAGGCTATAAAACCCTGGGAGCCGGTAAGATCTATCACAGTCAGGCGCCACCCTGGGCACCAACCAGTCAGATAGAGCCCGAAAACTGGGACTTTTATTATCCCAGCTCATACATCTCTCATCCCTATCAAATACGGGCGCCAAAAGAGGTCCGATACCCCTCCGAGGTAGATAATGAAACCAGACCTGGTGGTGATGTCGAGGGCTGGTGGACTTGGGGGCCAATCCCGGTTCCCGATGAAAAAATGGCCGACTACCATGTAGTTGACTGGGCCAAATATCAGCTTAGTCAAAAGCATGATAAGCCCTTCTTCCTGGCAACAGGTGTGTGGAAACCGCATGATCCCTGGGAGGTACCACAAAAATACTTTGACATGTATCCATTGGAAGATATTGTTTTGCCACAAATTAAAGAGAACGACCTTGAGGATGCTTTTGACCACGGGCGTCGGTGGATTCAAAAATGGGTTAATGACAACCAGCAATGGGAGAAAGTGGTTCAATCATATGCTGCTTCCATTACCTTTTCCGATGCCATGCTAGGAAGGCTCCTGGATGCTTTTTATAAATCCGAGTATGCTGATAATACCATAGTGGTCTTATGGTCAGACCACGGTATGCATATGGGAGAAAAAGACAATATCGAAAAATTTACGCTTTGGGAAAAATCGACTCGAGTACCCTTAATAATTTCGGCTCCCGGGTTAACAGAAGCGGGTACCCAATGTGATCAACCGGTAAGTCTGATGGACCTCTATCCTACCCTGGTTGATCTTACAGGGTTTGAACCGCCGTCACATCTGGATGGTAACAGCCTGGTTCCTCAAATTTTGGACCCAGAGCTTGAGACATCACCTGTTGTCAGTAGTTATATGTTCTCCTGGACCAATGAACCAGTGGTTGGACACGCGGTACGAAGTATGCGTTTTAGGTATATTTATTACCCTGATATCAACTTAGAGGAACTTTATGATCACCAGGTTGATACTCCCGAATGGGACAACATTGCCTATAAGCAAGAGTTCGGCGACGTCAAAGAGAGACATCGCGAAGTGCTCAAGAGAATTCTTCCAGATCTATCATGGAAGGCTGGGAATCCGGCAGGATATACTATTGATAAAGCGGGAAATATTCGTAAGGATGATTTTAAATCACTTTATTAATAACTCTGACCATCATTGGACAATCTTAAATAATCACGTGATTAATAACGTGACTAATCACGTGATTATTTTATCTATACCCTAGGAAACACTCAATTCTTAAATTTACCATATATCGGTCGCCCTGGAAGTGAAGGGGGAGTAACAATAATAAAGTAATTGCCAATTGTTAATTGTCAATAGTCAATTTGTTAACCCTCCTTCCCTCAGCACATCATACAAAACCTGATGGATACTGGGACGAATATTAAGCTGGTATAGCTTTCGATTGTCCCGGGTGGGATATACCCGGTTTGACATAAATATCATCAACAACCCATTCTCTGGGTCGGCCATGGCATAGGTTCCTGTATAACCTGAATGTCCAAATGTGGCATCACTGGCATCGGCTGCGGTAGAACCATTAGCTCTATTTTCTATCAGGGGTTTATCAAAGCCCAGGCCCCGGCGGTTGCCTTCATCACAATACTGGCACGCTGCAAATTCCTTTACGGCAAATTCCTTGATGTATTCCTCGCCGCCATAGTTACCCCACTGCAAATACATTTGAAACAGTTTAGCCAGATCATTGGTAGTACTAAACAATCCCGCGTTTCCAGATACTCCATCCATCATGGCTGCTCCTTCATCATGGACGGTACCATGTAACTGTTTCATCCTGAAAAAATCGTCATTTTCAGTGGGAACAATTCTTTCTGGAGGAAATAAATCCAGCGGCCGGTATGTCAGTGTTTGTGCACCAAGAGGAAGGTAAAACTGCTGTTTAACATAATCTGAGAAATCTTGCCCGGTGAGGTTTTCAATGATCTCAGGGAATAAATAAAAAGAGAGACCAGAATACCTATATTCTTTTTCTTCCTCCAAGGCGGATTTTCTAATGGCTTTATAAATCCCCTTTTCGCGATAATTGTGGCGTAAGTATAAATCCTCTGTTACTTCTACCGGAAACTTGTCGGAAGCCTCAGTCCTAAAGTACTTTTTTTTGAATTTACCGTTTTTCTTCTTGGTGTCCTCCCAATATACTATAAAGGGTTTTAACTGTGCATAGTGGGCCAAAACTTCCCGCACAGTCATTTTTTCTTTTTCCGTTCCCTCAAAATCTGGCCAATATTTGTTAAATGGTGCGTCCAGGTCGATTTTTCCCTCCCCGTATAATTTCATAAGAGCCGGTAAAGGACCGGTAACCTTGGTAACCGATGCCAGGTCGTATATATCATTCAATCGTACCTTTCGTAAAGAATCGTAGGTGAGAAACCCATAGGCTTTGTGAAACACCACCTTGCCATCTTTTGCTACTAATACCTGCGCCCCCGGATAAGCCAGGGAGTCCAAACCTACCTGAATCACAGAATCAATGTGATGATTTAAATAATGAGCATTCATCCCCACCTCCTCCGGTTGGGTGTATTTCAGGCGTAATCCTCCCGAAGTGGTCAACCCGGTTCCATATGGCAGTTGCTGGTTTACGGTAACCGGTAGTTTACCATTTACCCCTACCGCTCCAAACAAAACCTGCGCCGCTGTTTGCTGTCCCAATAATTGATCCTGGTAACTGCTAAGAGTAGCCTGTGATTGAGCAATGGGGAGTAAATCCAGGGTGTAAGCATTTCGAAATGATACCAGGATAGTATTGTTATTTTCCGTAAGGTCTTCAAGCAACCGGTAAGTGGCATCACCATATCCTTTGCTGTTCCCAGGCCGGCTCAGTACTGCATGTAATCCAATGATTAGAAGATCATATCCCTTTACCAGGTTACGGAATTGTCCGGTTTGCTCTGAGGTCGCTCCTTTGGGTACCAGAAAATGATCTACCGAAGTATATTTCTCCAACATCCGCTGGAATGGGGTAATGTGGTCCGCACCCACTGATATGGAGGCTATGGTCAAAGTGTCCAACTGCTTTAAAGGTACCAGACCATCGTTTTTCACCATTGTCATACTTGCTTCTACTAATCTTCGGTGGAGGAGTTCCCCTTGAGGTGTATTGAGATCGTCTACTAATCCCTGTAGTTCAATAGTTGTCGGGTTTCCCAATCCCAAATGATATTTAGCTTTCAGTACTTTACGGCATTTGTTATCAATGTCCGTTTGCGTAAGTCTTTTTTCTTTAATGGCTAGCTGTACTTGTTCCAGTGCTGCTCCCACATCTTCGCTATACATCAACAAATCATTTCCGGCAATAAGTGCTGCGACATCCACCTCCCCGGGTTGGTAAAACCTGGTCACCCCTTTCATATTTAGCGCATCCGTCATGATCAGACCTTCAAACCCCAGTTCCTCCTTTAATAATCCTGTAACTATGGGCTTGGAAAGTGTGGATGGCAAATTTTCAGTACTGTCAAGTGAAGGTATATTCATATGGGCCACCATCACTCCACCTACTCCTGCTTCTATTAATGTTTTGAATGGGACCATTTCCACCTCGTTCAATCTATCCAGACTATGCGGCAGTTGTGGCAGATCGTGGTGCGAGTCAGTATCGGTATCACCATGTCCGGGAAAATGTTTCGCAGTAGCAATTACTCCCTGGTCCTGCATACCCATAGCATAAAGCAGTCCCTTATTGGCCACCGCTTCCGGGTTTTCCCCGAATGACCGGTAATTAATCACCGGGTTCAGAGGATTATTATTTACATCAACTACCGGAGCGAAATTTAAATGGATTCCCATGCGCTTACACTGGCGCCCTATTTCCGCTCCCAATTGATAGATTAGGCTGTCATTCTGAATTGCTCCCAGGGTCATCTGATAAGGGAAATTAATGGTGCTGTCCAGGCGCATACCCAGGCCCCATTCCGCATCAATTGAGATTAGCAGAGGCACTTCAGATTCCGCCTGATACCTATTGGTTAATCTTGCCTGCCGAACTGGTCCACCTTGAAAAAAAATCAGTCCCCCAATTTTATACTCCTTGATCAATTGGCTAATACTGTCCTCAAATTGAGCCTCCCTGTTAGAGAAAGTGGCTACATTGATCAGTTGCGCGATTCGATCCGTGGTGCTTAAGGTTCGCATTATGCTATCAACCCAAATTTTACTGGGGTCCGGATCTGCCGATTGCGCCGGGGGTGACTGCATTAAACCCCAACCAGAGGACGCTAAAACAGCTATTACCAATAGAGGAAGTCGAAAAAAATGACTTTTCATAATAAAAGTAGTTACGGAAAGTAAGATATTCATTTAGGTGTTATACAGAAGCACACTGGCTCTTTTTTCTTCAAAATCACCCCATTTTGAGTGCTCTATATCCAACAACTCTTCAAAACTTCCGGCTCCTTCCACCCAAAGCCTCAATTGATCACTCCCATTGAGTATGTCTATGGGAAGTTTTTGATACTCATATTCATAAGGAGGCTGCTTCCATTCAAACTGATCTCCTAGTTGGTTGTAGAAGGCCTTGCATAACACTTGTCCCACTTTCCATGGCTGAAATTTCAAGGGGTCCGTCACATGGATTTGGTACCCTCCACAAGTAATGCCCTGATGTTTTTGGAAGGTTGGAATGAAATTAAGGGGTCGTAAGGTAAACCCTTCCAACTTACCATCAAGGAAGGTCTTTTGTAATTCAGGAAGCCAGCCATAAGGTTCAATTCTGGGATGCCCAATAATTTCCAAGCTACGGACAGTACCCCGGCCCTCTGAAATGTTGGTGCCTTCGAATAGTACGGAACCTGGGAAAACCATTGCTGCCTCCGGAGTGGCCAGATTTGGAGAGGGCATTACCCATGGCAATCCGGTATCCCTGAAATACATTGACCGCTGCCATCCTTGCATGGGAATTACCTCCAAGTCGCAGTTGATACACCAGTACTTTTTAGCCATCTGAGCAATTTCACCACTGGTCATGCCGTGACGCACCGGCAATGGGTGCCGTCCCACAAAACTGCAGAACTCTGGGTCCAGCATATTTCCTTCCAATTGAACACCATTAATTGGATTGGGCCGATCCAATATTATCACATGAATACCCAGCTCTGCACAAGCCTCCATCATGTAGGTCATAGTATAGATGTAAGTATAGATCCGGGTGCCCACATCCTGCAGATCTATAAACACATGGTCCAGGCCATCCAGCATTTCTGCGGTGGGCTTTCTGGTTTCCGAATAGAGACTGTAAATGGGTAGATCAAAATACGGATGATGAAAATGATCAGATTCGATCATATCGTCCTGCTCGTCCCCTACCAGACCATGTTGGGGTGAAAAAACCTTGGTAAGACGGTCACCGAACCGCTCTTTAAAGACCGAGATTCCGTGCTGCAACTGGCTGTCAACGGAAGCAGCATGCGCCACATAGCCTACATTTCCCGGGAATTCCTTTATCCAGCGATCACTTTGTTTAATTATATCCAGGCCGGTAATAACCCCCATAACAAATTAGTTTTGTACAATTCTATAAATTTGTCAAACCAAGTCCTGGCAAACCATTTACCCGCATTTCACCGCTTTCCAATATGAACCCGCCCGCTGCCACATCCTTTGCCAGATCCAGACTGCCATCAAGATCCAGATAATGGGTATTTTTACAGGATAAAGCAGTATGTAAAGCGGCGGAAATACTAATAACGCTCTCGTCGTTGCAGCCCCACATCAGGTCGATATCCGCACCCTGAGCTAATCTCGAAATCTTCAGCGCCTGGGTGATCCCACCGCATTTCATTAGTTTGATATTAAAGATACCACAGGCATTGGGTTTACCAATAATATTGGCGGCGTCATCCGGACCAATTAAACTTTCATCTGCCGCCAGTGTCTTACGTATCTCCTCCGGCAAGCACCGCATCTCTTCCACCTGATCTGCCGGAATCGGTTGCTCTATCAGTTCCAGATTGCAACTGAGCGTCTGATCATAAAATTGCTTCAACTCCTGAATATTATAACCCTGATTTGCATCCACCCGCAGCTTGATCCGGTCCCCAAACCGCTCCCTCAATTTAACCATCCTTTCTATGTCTTCTTCAAGATGATTGCCCAATTTTACTTTTATATATCTGAACCCTCTTTGGTAGTATTCAACAGCTTCTTCAAGGGTATCGGAAACATCTTTTATTCCAATGGTAATTGAGGTTGGTAAGCTTTCAATTTCCTGGCCCAACAGACTTACCAACGCGACCTCTTTCCATTGAGATAATGCATCATATAGAGCCACTTCCAGGGCAGTTCTGGCCGAGGGGCTGTGTTTCAACTGGATTTGTATTTCCTCACAAAGAACATTAATATCTTCAATTTCTCTTCCAATTAACCCCCGCCACCCACTGTCAGTTGGTTCAGCTCCCGAAGCCTGGTTCAGGGCATCTAATGCATTGTCGAGTGTTTCACCCACCACTTGTTCACTTGGGTTTCCTGCTCCCCGCCCTACCAGACCATTGTCTAGTTCCATGGTAACTATGGCATTCTCAACATGATCTACCGTTTTAAAGGCTATAGTATATGGCCGGGTAAGTTTCAGGTCGACCTTTTGTACATCAATGTTTTTAATTTTTGGCATGGGCTTGCTGGATCAGCGAGATGACCTCATGTATCTCGTCCTTTAGTGGTTGAAATACCGGTATCCCATACTTTTCTTGATACTCCACTTGAACTTCATCTGCTTCAGACGGAGTCAACTCTTTGGTATTCAAAGTAATGGCTATGACCTTAGAGCCGTATAGACGAATCAGTTCCAATTCCGTATCCAATGGTGGGATCTCTCCCAACAAGGGCTCATCCCCAAAATATTTACGCCCGGGTGCATGCTGTAGTATCACTCCATCAGCTCGTCCTGATAGCAAGAATTCCGCCCCGCAGGGCCCTGTAGGATTTTGTAATGAGGCTTGTCCTTCCAAAAAAATAATGTCCGGCGATACTTCATGATAACAGGACACGATAGCATGCTCCAATTCACCGGAAACAAAATCATTATAAGTAGAGTCAAATATAAATCCGTACTTTGCTCCTTGAAGCCAGCCGGTCTGGCCAGTGAAGATCATTTCGGATCGCAGTCCTTGATCCCGTGCTGCTTCCATTAATATTCGGGCGGTGGTGCGTTTTCCTATAGCGCAATCGGTACCCAGAACCGCTATTTTTGGACACTTCACTTGTTCAATGGTGCCTTCCCAGAACTTCAGTTGTTCCTTTGGCCGGGGTTTACGAATGTCGATCAGTTGTACTTTATGCTTTTCAGCCAGCGATTTCATTTCATGATCTTCACTGAGGTACTCGTGTAGCCCATTCACTATACTCAATCCGTAACTGACCGCTTTTTTAAGCTCTTCCCTTATAGGTGCGGGAATAAAGCCTCCTTTAGTGGCCACTCCAATTATTAGATAATCTGCTTTGCCGCCAGCCAGGGTAAAATCATCTATTGAAGCATGGACTGGAATTTCCCTGGCCACCCCGTCAAGAACTACTCCCGCATCTTTACCGGCATGTTCATGGTCAAGTACTGCCACTATCTCATATCGTTCCGTCCCTCTGATCAAACCGTGAGCGGTTTTGGCAGAATGACTGTCCAGCATTCCTTGAGTAAGTAATACAGCTTTACCGTCCATATATGTTTGTATTTACCGCCAAAATAGTATGAAATTGCAGAAAGAAATATAATATCTATATATTTATCACTCAACTTCTTATTGTAATATGCCCAAACGATTAGTCTCACTAGATGTACTTCGAGGCATTACCATCGCAGGCATGATCCTGGTAAATGATCCCGGATCCTGGGAATATGTTTATGGCCCGCTACAACATGCGGAATGGCATGGATGTACACCCACTGATCTGGTTTTTCCATTCTTTCTCTTCATGGTAGGAGTATCAATTACCCTGGCTTTGGGTAAGCGAATTGCTCTGGGGACCGAAACTACCAGGTTGGTTTTAAAAATCATTAAAAGGAGTGCCATCATATTCCTGATTGGGCTGCTACTTAGCGGATTTCCCTACTATGATTTGTCTTCCATACGCATCCCTGGAGTGCTGCAACGAATAGCAGTGGTTTATTTAATTTGTTCACTAATCTTTATCCGCACCACCTGGATGGGACAATTCCGCTGGGCGGTGGCTCTTTTGGTAGGGTATTGGTTCATAATGAATTTCATTCCGGTGCCGGGTGTAGGAGCCCCTAATCTGGAACCTGCAACTAACCTGGGCGCCTGGCTTGACAATCTGGTTTTGGGAGGGCATTTATGGAGTCACAGTAAAGTATGGGACCCTGAGGGTATACTTAGTACCATACCAGCCGTGGTTACCGGACTCAGCGGTATGCTTGTCGGGCACTTGGTCAAAAGTGATCTGTCTGAAACCACAAAAGTGGTTTGGCTATTCACCGCAGGTGTGTTATGTATATTTACCGGATTGCTTTGGGATTTAAGCTTTCCCATTAATAAAGCTCTTTGGACCAGCTCATACGTCCTTTACACTTCTGGGATTGCCATGCAATGTCTGGCTTTATGTTACTGGTTCATTGATGTGCTGGGATATAAAGGTTGGACTACCCCCTGGGTGGCCTTCGGCATCAATGCATTGTCCGCCTACATATTATCAGGCCTACTGGCACGCTTCCTTGGAATGATTGAAATAGGTGAACAAAGTCTTAAGGGCTGGTTATTTGACAACCTGTTCCTTAGCTGGTTAGGCCCATACAATGCAAGCCTGGCTTTTGCCATGGTTTTCGTGCTTATCCTGTTTACCCTTTCATGGCTGTTATACCGTAAGGGAGTGATCATCAAAGTCTAACCCAGAATTGGTTAGGTTTTAATTTTCTTCTTACGAGGTTTACGCTTGCGGTAGTTGATACTGATGGGGTGGCTGCCCGGGCTTTCATGATTGGTTTTACTCACGGAACTGATCACGTAAGTATAGTAACCTTTTTTGGGAGGGGTATCCTCAAAACTGGTGGTTTCAGGAGGTAACAAGGCAATAATATTACGGGGGTCCTCCTGCCCTGGGTCCTGATCTCCTTTATATCGGTATACCAGTTGGTATCGACCATCTTTTCGTTTATTTTCTTCTCCTGACCAATATATGGTCAACTTTTTATGACCATGACTGATACGATACAAGTACGGCGACTTCAAGTTAATTGCCGGTTTATAGGACATGGCTGGTACCAGTGCAGGATATCTGTGGTATTTGTTTTTTAGGGAATCACCAATGCCCAGTGCATTGGTCCGCAAGGATTTGGAGCTAAAGTATATATTCCCCTTGATCTGAGGATAGTTTTTGTTTAGCCGTATATGGCGCAGCAACTCTCCAGGATCCTGCCAGGCGCTAAAGTCAGCATCTCTACGCGCCTTATAAGCGCTTTGACCAATGTAGATATGCCTGCCATAACTATGATGGCTCCACCAATCCAACAATATCTTATAGTCAGCCTGCTCAAACCCAATATGCCAATAGATCTGAGGGGCCAGATAGTCGATCCACCCATTTTTCATCCACAGCAGTACATCGGCATAGAGATCGTCATAAGCTGTCTGACCTGCCCGTGTATTTGAGCCAGATACATCCATCTCTTTATTACGCCAAACGCCAAAGGGACTAATACCAAAACGGATCTCTGGTTTGACTTCACGGATACTGTCACTTATATTCTTGATAAATGTGGATACATTGTCACGGCGCCAGTCACCAATGCTGGAGAATCCCCCACCCCGCTGTTGAAAGGTTGACTGATCTGCGAATTCATGACCTTCCACCTTATAGGGATAAAAATAGTCATCGAAATGAACGCCGTCGATATCATATCGGTCGACCACCTCCATAATCACCTTAGTCGCGTAATCTCTGGCCTCCGGTAATCCAGGGTTAAAATATATCCGTCCCCCGTAACTTACAAACCATTGAGGGTGTTTGTGTACAATATGATCATTGTGTAATAAACTAACATCTTCACTTACAGCGGCTCGAAAAGGGTTGAACCAGGCATGCAGTTCCATTCCACGACGGTGACACTCCACAATCCAAAATTCCAGTGGATCATAGTATGGTCTTGGCTCTTTTCCCTGAACACCTGTAAGCCACTTTGACCAGGGCTCGTATGAAGATTTGTAGAAAGCATCAGCAGCCGGACGTACCTGAAGGAACACTGCGTTGATCCCAACCGATTGGTGATGGTCAAGAATTGAGACAATCTCTCGTTTCTGTTGCCGGGTGGTAAGATTTGAACTGGAAGGCCAGTCAATATTAAGCAGTGTAGCCATCCATACTCCACGCATTTCAGTTTTTGTCTGAGCATGCACTGTCGGAGGCAATATGAACAGGCCCCAAAAACAGAAAACCAGGCCTATATTGAAGTTCTGTGGATATTTCATTGATCCGGTACAAAGAAAAGGTTTCCAGCAGATTTTAAAAAGAAAAATGCCGGCCATAACCGTTGCTTGTACTATAAATGGCTGTTAGCTACCCAGCGAAGGCAATAATGGGCATAAAAACTAAAGCCTAATCAATAAATCCAGCTATTCACTGGTGTACGCAATTTTTAATTTGGTCGATTAAGAGCATCAACTTTTCGATGGTTACGTGTTCCATTATGACAATTTTGTACCATTTTGGCGCTGCATGATTGTCAGGAACTAATGCGAATTCTGATGCTATTTCTTTATCAATAAAATGACTTTTTATGGTTATGATGTTTGACATAGGATGACGATAGTAATCAATATTTAATTGGCCAAGTTGCTTGCACATCCACTCAGTTCTTTTTTGTAGAATGAAGATCTTCTCGTGCCATCCAAATGGTCCATTTTTTACTAAAATCATCCATACCGCAATGGCATTTGCTCCGGACCTACTGCCTATTAGGGTAAAGTCTTCTCCTTCCACATAACTGGCCTTCTGCGTGTTTACGTTCTGAATATGTCCTTTGCGAATTAAAAAGATGCCTGTCCCAAAGGGTGCTTGGGCCATTTTGTGGGCGTCAAGCGTAAAGGATGAAATATTGGGGTTCTCAAATGTCAGGTGACTATCCTTATCGGTAAAAGGATAATAAAACCCGCCAAAAGCCCCATCAACATGCAGTTTGAAATCACACGATGAAGATTTTAGTTGTTTTACCAAGACACTAATATTATCGACAGACCCAAACATGGTTGTCATCATGTTGCATACCACAATGAAGTACTTTTTGCCATTGTTACTGGCATCCAGTATAACTCTATTTATTTCTCCTTCACTTATTTCCCGGGTATTCTCATCAACCGGTATTTTGTAAATATCCAATACCAATAAATTTGCAGCTTTATCAATCGAATAATGACTGTCTTCACTGCAAACAATGCAAATCTCCTCTCTTTTAGCTGAAAGTTCATTGAGGTAATAATTTCGGTAAACCCATATCGCTTGAATATTGGCCTCTGTTCCTCCCGAAGCAATATATCCATCCTGACTGTTTGGGTTCCCTTTCAGAATATCCACAGCACAAATTTCAATAAGCTCTTTTTCAATTTCCTGAGTGCCTTGAAAATATGACTCAGATTTCCCTAATGTGTGACATCCTATATGATTAGGATTTTGAATTAGCGCCGATATAAAAGGTGCATCCTTTACAAATGAAGCATCTTGATTAAAGACTTTTTCATCTAAATATGATGCAGGAATACCCAAGACATACTGATTATGATAATTAATGTTCTTCTCCAGAGCCTCAAATACTACCGATTTTATCTCATCTTGTGATTTCTTTTTCCAGTATTTATTCATCAGATGTCGGCACCAATTTAGCTCTAAGATCAGGGTCCTTCATGTTATGATCGAAAGGAAACATGGGTCTTTTGATTCTCTCATAATCAAGGCGTTCCAGGTCTTGATCCACACCACCTGGGGTCAGTGCCATTACCCAATCCGCTCTAATGTCATACAGCTCCGGCACCAAATAACCAATTTTTACTACCACAATATCGGCTTCACGGGGATTCAGACCCAACCTGGTAAAATCAGTTTCATGGTGATAGGGCTTACGCTTCTTGGTGACAATAACATAGACGCTGCCAACTTTTACCACAACTTCAGTTTCCGCATGCTTATCCCCATGCTCGATAGCTTCGATGGTTCCCGCCAGTCTTATTGGAGGGGCAAAACGATGATCAATGTCTGCGCCTGCATGTGCATCAACTTCGCCACCTACACCTACTTCAATAGCCTTTTCAACAAACTCGGGCCCAGGTAAAGAAGCATATATAAGTGATGGGCCATTTTCTGTTTTAAATTCAGCACGTGCCAGTATTTCATTCAAAGTCCAGGTAACATCCCCCGCCCCCCCGGCAGTAGGGTTATCTCCCATGTCACTAATAATAAATGGATGTTTAGTGCTTGCGATAGCCATATCCAGGCTTTCCTCCAGAGATGCAGTAGGAGCTACAAATTCAAATTTCGAACGCACTTCCCAGAAGCTCTTCGCTAGGTACTCAGCAGTACTGGTAACTTTTTCTTTGTTATCACCTGTAACCATCACTGCGGCATGATTACGCGGTTCATCGGCCCATGCATATCCAATCCAAATTGCAGCGTCAACAATGCCTTCCTGATTTGCCGCTGGTGCTACCTTGGCGTACAGGCTCTTTCCAGGTTCTATTCTGGTACTGGTCTTTTCTCCGGGTAACAAGATAGGCACCGGAATCCACGCCTTAAAGGCTGGTTTCCCTTTGCCACTTTCTAACCGGGACAACATATTATCCACTGCCCGTTTTTTCGATTCCAAGGCATCTTCATGCGGCGCCATCCTATAGCATGTGATCAAATCAGTATTTTGTGCCAATCGCCATGAAACATTACCATGTAAATCCATAGAGGTTGAAATGAGGGTTTTCTTGCCAATTACTTCACGAATTCTGACGATAAAATCACCTTCCGGATCATCCAGGCCTACCACACTCATGGCGCCATGAATATCAAAAAACAAGCCATCATAGGGACCATTTTCTCTAAGCAAATCGAGGGTTTTCATTACCAATGATTCATACGCCTCCCTGGTGACAATACCTCCGGGTAGCGCATGGCCCCTTATGGTAGGAATCCAATGCGCCCGTCTTCTATTAAGTGAGTCAGGAGATAAGAATGGATAAAACGAGAAAACTTCATCAGCCACTCTGGCGTGAAATGCTTCCTCATGGGTAAGTGCCGGTGAAAATGTACTTGATTCAATGGCTAATCCTGCTATGGCTATGCGTGGAAGCTCCTTTGCTTCTCCATGCTGATCATTGGTGAGTGGATTACATCCAGATACAACTGAAAGTGCTACCAGGCTGAAGATTATTTTTTTCATGTCAGTTTTCATTTAAATTTTGCACGGTTATAACTACTTTTCCTTGGACCTGCCCAGTTCCAAAATACCGGAAAGCGTCCGGAACCTCTGGTAAAGTATAACATCTATCTATAACTGGTACTACAGTTCCCGCCTCAAAAAGTTCTTTCAAAATATACAGATCCTTGTTCGGCTGATGCGCCAAAATACCCATTTTTTTCCCGGTTATAGAAATCAAAGGTCCCAGGAACATAGACTGTAAAATGAGCACGGCGGGCCCACCAATCATAAGATACCTTCCACCAGGGCTTAATACGCGCTTATAATCGAAGATAGAATGATATCCCACAACATCAAGAATCAGATGGTACAACTGCCCATTATTGGTAAAATCTTCTTTTGTATAATCAATGACATGGTCTGCACCAATCGAACCCATCTTCTCCAATTTGCTGGTGCAGTCTACCCCAGTCACTTCAGCCCCCAATGATTTGGCAATCTGTATGCCAAACGTACCCACACCGCCACCCGCACCATTAATCAAAACTTTTTGTCCTGGCTTCACCGATGCATAATTATGAATACCCTGCAGGGCCATGACTGCCGCCTGAGGGATGGCTGCTGCTTGCTCGAATGACATACGCTCCGATTTAAACTCCAAGGCATTTTCACTGACGCAGACATACTCTGCAAAACCGCCCCAACCACAGTGGCACAGGTCTCCAAATACTTCATCGTCTGGCTTAAACTGGATTACTTTCCTGCCAATCGCTTCAACACGCCCCGCGATGTCACCCCCGGGTATCTGGTACTTTGGCTTTAGAAGCCCCCACATTCGATTAATATAGGGTTTGCCTCTTAGGAGATCCCAGTCCCATGAATTTATGGAAGCAGCATAGACGTTTACCAACACTTCATTGTCCCTGGGAGTAGGTTTATCCACTTCTTGCAATTCAAGAGCATCGGGGGACCCGTATTTTTGATAGACGATCGCCTTCATTATATTTTCTTCGGATTATTTATTTTACCAGTTCCTCAAATGCAAATTCATTCAATATTTCATGTCCGCCTTCAAACAATGTTAGTCGAATATTATTTGATTCTTTTAGCAGGATCACCGCTCTTCCGGCGCTTGAGCCATAATTTGATAATGGTTTTCTATGTTCAAGTAGGGTCAATTATGTATGGCGAATCTATTTCAATATTAGCCCAGCAAATCGATCAACTGCTTTCCAATCCGATGCATACATAGGAATACGGTGATCAAGGCCAGATCTTCCAAAAGTCAGGGAATATTCATACTCCTTATTATTTTCTGTATCGCTACGCGAAAAGTTGATGGTGGTTTTATGTTTCTGGATATTCAACTCACCCAAAGGTATTTCCATTTCAAATTGCCATCCATTTTCATTGGCCCTACCTGCAGATTTTGCCGTACTATTCCAAATGGTAACGTCACTATTCCAGGATACTTTTCTATCCCGGGTATCCAATAATGCTCCTTTTGGGTTTACGATATAAGTGTATACTTCCTTTCCGACACCTATGTGAATTTTAATATTTTCATGGCGAACAATGTTCCTATGGTCTCTTTCCGTAACTCCTGAATTTGAAACTTCTGATGAAGCCTCAGCTTTTCCAACCACATATAAAGTGTTTTTTGCTTTATTCATACTTACTGCTATCTCGGTTTTTTTCATTGGCAAACCACCTTGAACATTATTAAAATGATCTAGAATAAGGTTTTTATCCCAGTTTGAATCTGATAAATCTCCATCGATTATGAGAGGCTTCTTTACCACCAGGGGCTTAACCAGTTTCTTTTTGGCGATTTTTATGGGATTGAATTCAATGGTGTGGTTCTTAAATGCTATTTTTCCATCAGGTGTCCGAAAATGTAGCTTGCCAAGCGGCTTTGGATATAAGTTCTCCATCATTGTGGAGACCACATACTCAATTTTAATAGATTGTCCTGGTTTGATAATTTCTGTTTTCGGGGCATTAGTGATCCAATTGTTAGTTGGTGACCAGCTAAAAGTCATCTGCAATGGATGATTAAAGGGGTTCTCAATCTCTATAGTATGATTAATTTTCGCTTCGCTTTCAAATTCTTCTATCGGCAGATTCATGATTGCATTCGAAAGATCACGCTCAATTTCGAAAACCTCGTACGAGATAAATTCCTCTGGTGAATTTTCCGCCTCCTTGTCGTACACAAATGCATCGAACACATTTCCTTCATCATCTATGGCTCGACCTATTATTCGGTCTCCCTGAAAGTCCATAACGGTAATATGGTGGACACTTCGCCGGTTAGCGGCATGTACCTTGGGTACGATGGGATAGTTAGGTGCTCCGCCGCCACCTGAAATCAAATGATAGACGCCTCTGCTTGGTTTACCCTGGTAGTTACCGATGGCATAGGTCCGCTGATAGTAGTGGTCATGGCCATTTACTACAAGATCAATTCCGTATTCTTCAAAGACCTCCTGCCACACCCATCTTTGAGGTTCTATGCCCCGGGTTGGATGACATCTAAACAAGGGATGATGAAAGAATACAATCTTCCATTCTGACGCTGCATGCTCCTTCAGATCCTTGATGAGCCATTGGGTTTGCTCAGAATCAATATCAAATGGCGCTTCACTGGCATTACTGTTTAAGGCTATAAAGTGTGCATTGCCATAGTCAAAAGAGTAATATGACTCACCATTTTCATCTGGCAAGGACATATATTGGTAATAATGCGGTGAGTTTCTTTCATGATTGCCCAAACTGGGAAAGACTGCGATGTTTTCCGACAGGCCTTTCATTGGATCAAAATACTGCTCTTTCCATTGCTCATAACTATCACCACTTGAAACCAAGTCTCCGGAATGGATAATCATACTGGGATTTAATTTCAGAATTTGGGCAACAATCCTTTTATGTGTTTCCGGAAAAGTACGGTTGTCACCATAAGCAACCATTCTCCAATTTGGTGTCCCCGGTACTGGTGCCGTAGTAAAGGAAGCAGATTCCAGAGTGGTATTTTGGTAGCTAACCTGATAATAATATCGGGTAGCTGGTTTTAATCCATCCAACTTAATTTCATGAATTTTTACCGGGGATGATTCGATCTTCCGATTGCTGAAACTATCATCTTCGCTATATTGCACGGTACCTATAACAGGGTTTACCGTTTCCCACTTTATAATGATGGAGGTTGGGGTGGCATACTGCAGATAGGGATAAATGTGCAAGTCCTCGGGGTATTTATCAGTCTGGGCAAATAGAGTCACATATCCTGAAAGGAAAAGAATGGACGTAAGAATGAATTTTAATATTTTGTTCATTTATTGTTGTTTTTATCTATGGCACACCCCGTTTAGTATGGCAAGAAGGACAGTAAAAAGCACTAAACTTTCAATCCTGCTCTGAGTCAAAATTACGTATTTTTGTATTTAGTTTTTTCATCTTTTAATTGCCAAATCGTTTACCTACCCAAGTTAAAGTCACGCCTGATACTATAGCCATTGTCACCGCCAAACCATTCCATCTACCTGGGCTTAGCATTATTTACACTTTTAATACAGTATCAATTCATCCGCTCAAACATCAACAAGCGGACATCCATAACCGTTGTTCCAGGTATTTCTAAAGCCCTCAGATCCAATTGTCCGCGGCCTTGCTCCAGATGAATAACTCCCAGATTTAATGGCCTGAAATCTTTTACATATGACTCTCCTCTTTCAACGCGATCATTTTCAGCACCTCTGACCGGAGGATCAAATACTGTTTCAATACGACCTTCCAGGTGGTTGTCACCAAAACTTAATTCAAATATAGACCCCTCATCTCCTTCCGGACAGGTATAATACAAGGTAACTTCAAAATCTCCTTCAGCTACTACCTCTATTTCCCAGCTGATTTGATCATCGATGCTGATCCAGTTGGTGAAAAACGAGCAATTGGGATATCTATTCGAGCGTTGAATGTTCCCATGGGCAATTCCATCCCGGGCTGGTATTTGGGTAATTTTTGAGTCAGGATGTCCCAGTGAAAATTTCCTGATATCCTTCTCAGGTAATTCGGACAGCACTTCATTTTGGAAATATTGCTTGGCCGCCTGTAACTGTTCTTGTACCTCCGGAAATGAAGCGCTTACCTCTGAGGTTTGCCCTCTGTCATTTTCCATATCAAATAAAGCCCCTTCATGGTCCAATCTATATCTCTGACTTCTAACACTGATTTTACCCCTCCAATGATTAAAGATTAACCGGTCGCTCCAAACCGGGTGCTCTTCGAGGAGTAACGATTTCAAGCTGACACCATCAAGCGGCTTTCCAATACCATGATCTATTCCTGCTAAATCCGCTAAAGTGGGCAGCAAATCAATAACTCCGGATATTTGCTCAATGTTTTTCCCTCCTGGTATTTTTCCAGGCCACTTTATAAACAAAGGAGCACGCACACCACCTTCATCCGTTGAGCCTTTTCGTCCTTTCATCTCACCATTCCATCGCCAACTATTGGGGCCATTATCGCTAAAATACAGCACTATAGTGTTTTCTTCTATCCCTAGCTCTTCTAGTTTATTTAAGATTCGACCCACGTTCCAGTCAATATTCTCACACATAGCAAGTGCTGCTTTGGTAAATTCCAAGTCCTCTGGATCGTCGGGTTTGGAACGCATTTCAACTTCCTTATCTTTAAACTTATTCCACCATCGATCGGGCACCTGCATGGGGCTATGAGGAGTATTAAAAGGGAGATAAAGTAGAAACGGGCCATTTTTGTTCTTCTCTATAAAATCTATTCCGTGGTCAGTAAAATCGTCAATCAAAAACCCTTTACCTGTGGTCAATTCTTCATTATGCTCCAGCATAGGATCGAAATAATTTCCCCAATGCCCAGAGCAGAATCCGTAGAAATCGTCAAATCCCCGTCCATTCGGATGGTACGGATACTGCATTCCATTGTGCCATTTTCCATAAGCCGCGGTAGCATATCCGGCCTGTTTGAACACATCTGCAATGGTTGTTTCATCCAAATCCAGTCTTTCTCCTCCTGCGGAGGTGCTATAAACCCCTCCCCTTGCGTGATATCTTCCCGTTAGCATTTCTGCCCGGGTAGGCGAGCAAACCGGTTGGACATAAAAATTCTCAAAACTTGCACCACTTTTGGCCAGTTTATCTATGTTCGGTGTTTTCAGATTAGTGTTTCCGTTGATACTAAAATCACCCCAACCCTGATCATCTGATAAAATGATTATTATATTAGGCTTTTCTATTGCTGGTTGCTGGATCCGGCTACACCCTGAAAAAATCCAGCTAAGGGTAAGTGCCAACCATATGTGCATTGGCTGCTTAAATAATTTAGAAATCATATCCCTCTTAAGTTGCACTATCTTAGATTAAATAGCAGGTGGTTGAAATCCACCAAATGTTTCCTCGACATATTTAGCAACAGCCAGTACTTTATGTTCTTGCCAGGGCTTACCCACAATTTGAATTCCTATGGGCAGTCCGGAGGAAGATGTGCCGGCTCTTACCACAGCCACCGGCCAACCTGTCAAGTTATAGGTTGCTGTATAGGACAGTGTATTCATGGCCAGTTCTTCATATCCATGAGGAAGAGCTGGAAAGCTGGAAACTGGACAAAGAATGATATCATAGTCTTTATAAGAGGAAGTCATTGTGCTGTTGAACTGCGCCCATTTTTCAAAATGATCAACAAATTGTACAGGAGAAATACTGTCACTTCCAAAACCCTCTTCAGGCGTTTCAGCCCATTTTAATAAAGGAGAGAATTCCTCCGTGCCCGCATTAGTCATAATCCTATACGCACCATAACCTTTGTCTATTCCCAATATTTCAAAAAATAACTGAAAAGTTTGTTCAATTATATCTGGCCGTGTTTCTTTAACCTCCTTGCTTCTGTTGGCCAGATCATTTACTACTTTTTCAATCACTTGTTTGACTTCAGGCTCGGGGGTAACACTACCAGTATCCGAATAGAATGCAAATTTTAGGCTGGAAACCTTTACTTCATAAGGATCTCTAAAGGGAATATTATATATATATGGATCAATTCCATCAGCTCCAGAAATTATTGGGAATATTCGGATCAAATCCTCCACATTCCTGGCAATTGGCCCTGCAGTGGTTAAGGCTTGA
>CAZAWQ010000064.1:0-8038 GCA_964488585.1 uncultured Roseivirgaceae bacterium | reverse complement strand
ACTAAAGGATATTTTGGTGCTTGCGTTTGCGCCGGTACGCCATATTTTTCCAAATTCTTCAACATCAACAAAAAGGGTCCTTCCTTTTTTGGCAGGTCTTGAGTACTCCACTTTAACGTCCGTTACACCTACTTTTTGATGTATAGTGGCTAGCGGGCTAGGTGAGGGGTATTCGACTTGAGCGATTACGGCATGGCTTAAAAATAAAAAAGCTGCCAGGGCAATAATCGGGGTAAATAATTTGTTCATTTTAGTTATAGTTTGATGATTAAAAAGGGCACGAAGATACGGCATTACACTATAAATAACAACTGGAAATACCATACTTGGCTTCAATTAAATATATTTAAGATATTAAGTATTAAACAACTCTAAATACGTTGGTAGTATGTCAAGGTTGGCCGTCGGATTCTATCAGTCAAATGATGTTGTTGCTATAGCCAGGGATTTAATAGGGAAAGTATTAGTAACGCACATAAATGGGGCTATTACCTCAGGAATTATAACTGAAACAGAAGCCTACCATCAGGAAGAAAAGGCTTGTCATGCCTACAATGGTCGTCGTACTTCACGAACAGAAGTGCTCTTCGCACCGGGAGGCCAGTCATACGTGTATTTATGCTATGGGATCCATTATTTATTTAATGTAACCACCGGAATGAAAGGAGAAGCTGCCGCAGTGTTAATACGTTCAATGGAGCCGCTCAGCGGGCTATCCCTGATGCTAAATAGGAGAGGGTTGGAGCAACCAGAAACCAAATTGACCACGGGTCCCGGTAATTTAACCAAAGCGTTGGGTATCGGATTACAGTATAACGGAGTATACTTGAACGAAGCGAAAGATTTGTGGATTGAGCAGTACCAACAAATATCGAAATATCAAATTGGTTCTAGTGAAAGAATAGGTGTTGATTACGCCCAAGAAGATGCAAATTTGCCATGGAGATTCTATCTTAAAAACAGCAAGTGGGTAAGCAAGAATTAGTTTTATTTTATCTCTATTTCTGGTTAATTTGCGAATATTGAATAAATATAAATGAGTAACAGATTTATAATAAACGTATTGATTACCAGCATTATAATGCTTGGCCACATATTTTTTGTCACTGCACAGGATGATCAGGAGAGCCTTGGGCAGAACATTAACTCCAAGTATAACGAACTGGACCCCGTATTAAGTCCTGATGGTACCAAACTGTATTTTACCCGCACCAAGCATCCGGATAACGTAGGTGGACGAAAGGATCCGGGTGATATCTGGGTGGCTGATTTAGATTCTAATCAATGGACAGAAGCGCTGAATCTCGGCACTCCTATAAATACCGATGAAATGAATGCCGTTATTGGTTTCTCCAATGACGGTAATATCATGTATATGCAAAACCATAATAAGCGCAAAGAAGGTGGCATTTCCTTTTCACGTAAGATATCTTCTGGGTGGAGTAAGCCACAAAAGATGCCAGTGGATTATTTTCATAACAACTCTGATCTTCAATCCATGTGCATATCCAATGACGGAAGAATAATCATAATGTCGATCGAATCCTTTTCTACATATGGGGCTGAGGACTTATATGCAAGCTTTCTTCAGGGCAATGGAAGCTGGAGTGAACCTAAAAACCTTGGTCCCGTAATTAATACTAAATTTCAGGAAATGACCCCAAGATTAGCAGAAGACCAGGTGACCCTGTTCTTTTCAAGCAATGGCCATGGTGGGTACGGGGGACGGGATATTTTTGTTACCGAAAGACTTGATGATACCTGGAGAAACTGGACCACGCCAAAGAATCTGGGTAGAACAGTCAATACCAAAGGGGTAGAGCTTTCATACTTTATTCCATCAAATGGTGACTTCGCTTACATGGTATCAACTCAAAACAGCGATGGTTACGGTGATTTGAAGCGGGTGCCCATACGACCTGCAGACCGTCCAAATAATACGATTGAATCTCTGACGCTTCAACAGTCTGAATTGCCAAAACCCGATACTGTTTTGATCATTTCTCAGGAACCTATTATTTCCCCTCAAGAGGATGAGAATGAAACGGTGGAATTGATTAAAAGCATTGTTAAGAATCCAGCCATTACTGTTGAAGGTAGTGTTTCTAATGTCAGAACTGGAAACCCCATCTTTGCCAGAATTGATATTTTAAGTATAGAAGATGACCAAGTAGTGAATTCAGTAGCCACTAACGTGTCAAATGGGAATTTTAGTTTAAATATTCCTTCAGATTCTCTTTTCAATTTGGTGGTTAAAGCTGATGGCTATATGAGTTATGAAACTACTGTAATTATCAGGCCAGGTCAGGAAACTGAGAGGGATATGGCATTTGAATTAATTCCTCTGGAAGTGGGCGTGACCATTCAACTTCCCAATGTGCTATTTGAAAGAAGTACCACCAATCTGCTCAGTGACTCCTTCCAAGAGCTGGATCAGGTAGTGGGCTTGTTAGAGGAGCACCCGGGAATGGTAATTGCGCTATCGGGACATACGGATAATCAGGGAAGCGCGAAATTGAATTTAGAGCTGTCACAAGACAGAGTGGAAACTGTGGTACTCTATTTGGTAGGAAAGGGGATTGCACGAAACAGGTTGTCAGGCAAAGGTTTCGGGGGAACAAAGCCGATTGCCAGTAATAAAGGGGAAGAAACCCGCAAACTTAACCGGCGGGTAGAGTTTACCATTGTTAAAAAGTAATCACTGAATTTTCCTAAATCACCAATAACATTGGATTGTTAATTAAATATAAGTAGATTTATTCTATATAATATAGAAAATATATATAATATAATGGATATCTGGGCTAAGAACCTAAGGTTTTTGCGTCGTAAACAGGAAATTTCTCAAAAGGAATTGGGACAACAATTGGGAGTTAATGGAAGTCGCATCAGGGACTATGAACTAGGTATCTGTGAACCGAATTTAGAACTTCTGATAAAAATAGCACAGAACTTCCAATTAAGCCTGGATGATTTTATTACCTCAGACGTGTCTATCGATACCCCGAATATGGCAAAACCAAATTATTATCTAAATCAGTCGATGCGTATTTTGGTTATAAGTGAAAATAATGGTGGTGCCGAGAATATCGTTCATGTCCCGATAAAGGCTCGTGCAGGCTATCTAAATGGATTTGAAGACCCATGCTTTATTGAGTCCTTACCCACCTACCGTTTACCTGGTGTAAGAAGTGGCAGCTATCGCTCTTTTGAGATTCATGGAGATTCCATGTTGCCTCTTCAGTCAGGTACCATAGTAGTGGGAAAATTTGTTGAGAGCTGGCGAGAAATCCGCAGCAATTACACTTATGTATTGGTCACCCAACAAGATGGTGTTGTTTACAAACGTGTAATCAACAAGGTTAAGTCAAAAGGTCAGTTGGTATTGTTATCAGACAATCCTGTTTATGACCCATATTCAATTGATATTGAAGAGGTACGCGAGGTGTGGGCCTATTATTGCCACCTGAGTAATGCAGGCGCAGAACAAAAGAGTAACTTGGATCAGCTGTTACAGGCAGTTGAAGAATTAAAGTTGGAAGTGGCATCGCTCAAGGGCTGAAGCCCTTGAAAATATTGAACATCGAACACTTAATAAGTAATGTCGAAGTAGCTATAGGTCAGCATCACAATGGTAAACCGGAAATCTACACGTCGGTTGGAACGACGAACTCCGAATGTCGAACTAACCGCTGGGGGAAGTTCCGATTGCCATCACTCATCACTTATAATTCAAATCATCAATTTATTTAGGTTGAATAATCGTTCCTTCAGGTGATTGACCAGAAAGTTTGACCGACCAAAGTCCACTATTAAAGTCTGAAAAGAACACATGTCCTTTGTACGGCTGCGCCCCCCAGGTCATGGCTGCATTAGGTATATAGCCCTGGCTATCAAGTGGTAAATAATGAGCTATTTCTCTGTCTTGCTTATACAAGTCGCCGAGAAGCTCACCGGATATGTCTATCACCCTTAGACCACCATTGTAATAGGCCACATATAAAAGATCATCTTCGATCCAAAGGTTATGAGATCCGGCTTCAGGCAATTCATAGCGGGCTACTTCCTTGGGATTATCAAGATCAGTAAAGTCAATGAAATGGACATAACCACCGGGGATAGTTACCTTACTTGGGTCAAAGGTTAGCGGAAAAATTTCATCACCTGCTACCACGTAGAATCGATTGGTAGAGTTACTTTTAAATGGAAATGCCGCATGATTCGCTGCTCCCTGAACTTTGTATCTGGATATTTCCACGGGATTTTCAGGGGATCCATGGGCAATACCATTTCCAACATCCACCATTACTACTCCATCACTCCAGTTAGAGGAATAGGCAATACCATCCTCTATCCAAACATCGTGAATGGCCCTGGCCGGGTTGTCAAGTTGAAACTTCCCTACTTTATAAGGGTTTGCAGGATCTTCAATATTGATCACATCATATCTCTGACTATTACTAAGAGCGTATACATGGCCTTTGGAAATAAATAGATTATGTACTCCTCCTGTTAGTTGTTCATCAAAAGTGGAAATTATCTCTACATTTCCTGGATCTGAAACATCCAGTATCACTATGCCATTCTTCCTATTGGATGCTCCTTCACGACTGATGACACAAATAGTGCCATCTTCCGAGACTTTAACATCATTTACTGTGCGTGCATCCACCTGTAGGCTGTCTACCAACTTTATACCTCCAGGATTAGTGACATCCCAGAAATAAGCATAACCGTCTGCTCCCCAGGTGCCGGTTACGCAATAATCCCTTCCATCAACTCCTTCCCACACCCATAGATCGGATGTATGCTTAGTGGTCACTTGACCTTGACCAATCAACTCAATACTCCGAGTATTATTTCGCGGTTCTATTTCTATGGAAGCAGTTGTCGAGACATTCCCACAGGTGGCCAAAACGGTATATGTCCCGGGCTTTTCCGCAACGAACTTTCCGTCGGGACGGATAATGGCTGATGCTCCTGCACCGTCCTCATGCAATAGTGTACTGACTGTGTAAAGTACTGGGACATCCGATACCTTCATTCCGTTCTTATCAAATGCAGTAGCTTTAAACTCCAATACATCCCCGGTACGTGCTTTTGTAGTGGACATACCCATGTTTAACCGTTTCACAGGGTTTTTGAGGACTTTAAATTGCATGGTTGTTGTGACTCCACCTGAGGAGATTTCCAGGCTGCCATTGCCCGGTTCATCTGCATAAAAGTGGTTTAAGGCATCCACCCTGCCAGTTTTAAGGTTGGTTGAATTTATTAATAACCTATCATTGCTAATGCGCATTCCTGCCTGATCAGTTACTTTTACATTTAAAGGGATTCTGGTGCCGCTGTAAATTCGATCCGGAAAGTCAAGGAGTTCGATTTTAGCGGTTTCTAAATGTGCCACTTGTATCTGGACATACCTTTTGGCAAATCCCCGGTTGTCAGGCCCGGTCCTTAAAACAATGAGATTATATATTCCAGGTGAATGACCGGTCACATTACCTAAGCTGTCCACTTGGGCTCCACTAGTAGGTACAAACCCTTCCTGACGCAGCATTTGATAAATGAAGGTTCCGCCATCCAGCGATTCCCCATTTTCATCAACAGCAACTATGTTCAGCTTCTTGGTTTCAGCAACTTTGACGATTAGTGGGTCTTGGTCGGTTTTAAGGGTTATTTTCTGCGCCCAAACTGAGACTAAGCTACAGACGAATGATAATGCCAGGGTTAATATAATTTTCATTTTACCAATTTTTATTCTTTTTCAAAGCCAGGATATGACCAAGATGATGTTTACCATGCCATGCATAGAGTGATAGGTTCTTGTCCAGTGGAATCAGTTTATTGGTTTCCGGATGTGTGAAGCACTTCTTCCAATCACTTTCTTTCAAACTTCTTAAAAACCAAACCCATCGCCCATGAATACCAGCCAACATGGCTATGGAAATTTCAACCGGAGCGGTTGTTGCGTCTGATAAACCAGCCCAATCCTTTTCATCATAGGCTTTAATGATGGGCTGAGATTCAGTTACCGCCCATTTGAATCTAATATAACTATTCAGATGACTGTCTGGCAGGTGATGTACCACTTGTCTAAGAGTCCAGCCATCAGGCCGGTAACGGGTATCCAGTTGTTGGTCGGTTAACCCTGCAACAGCAGCCTTTATTTTATCGGGTATTGATTCAATATCATTTATAAATAGCTCCCGGTCTGCTTTGGTAATTTTATCGGAGGCCACAAATCTTCCAATTGGATATCGTAACAATTCTGAATTCATAAGAGTATTCGATAAAATCAATAACCCATAGCTGTATTGTCTCCTCTGGTGTAATCAGCAGCTCCTTCAAGCCTGCCATCCTCAAGCACCAGTATAGCATCCATACGGCCAATGCCATCTTTAAGTTTCAACATGTGACCCATTTGTTCCAACTCTGACAAAGTAATACTATCAAACGCGTTTGATTCATACAATACCTGATCCGGCAGCCACTGATGATGCACCTTCTTGGCATTGACAGCTTCCTGCATGGTCATATTGTGTTCGATCACATTCAAAATGGTTTGAAAAACAGAGGTTATTATGGTGCTTCCACCTGGCGTGCCTACCACCATAAATAATGAGTGGCTTTTCTCCAGGATGGTTGGAGTCATAGAGCTCAGCATTCTTTTCTGCGGGCCAATAGCATTTGCCTCATAGCCGACTAGTCCGAACATATTGGGTACACCTGGTTTCGCACTAAAATCGTCCATTTCATTATTTAGTAAAAATCCGCCTCCTTCCACCATCACCTTACTCCCGTAACCGCCATTTAATGTAGTAGTTATGGCTGCAGCATTACCGTTGGCGTCTACAATACTAAAATGAGTTGTTTCCATACTTTCTATAATATTCACAGACCCCTGTTTGATGTCCTGTGAGGAGGTTTTCACGGACAGGTCAATATCTGCATACCGTTCCTTTAGATAGTTGTCACTTATAAGCTTATCCGTGGGAACTTGATAAAAATCGGGGTCACCGAGATAGGTGGCCCTGTCTGCGTATACCCGGCGTTCTAATTCTGTCATAACATGTATGGTACGTGTGGAATTAAATCCCCAGTTGCGTATATCGTATGATTCAGCTCCTTTTAATAATTGCATTAAAGCGACTCCTCCACTGGAAGGAGGAGGCATTCCTATAACCCGATAGGATTTATATGAGCCAACCACAGGTTTTCTCCAAACTGATTGGTACATCGCCAGGTCTTCTTTGGTTATTATTCCATTACCCTTTTCCATTTCATCCACAATTAGCTGCGCGGTAGTGCCCGCATAAAAACCTGCGCGCCCATAATCCCGAATGAGGGTAAGAGTTGCAGCGAGTTCCTTATGGAAAAGAGTATCTCCTCTGCTCCAGTCAGAATCACCCACTAAATACGGAATGTGGTTGTTTGATTTTATGAAACCCTGTTGATGATTGTTGAGGTTTGCCGCTGTTCTGGCAGTTAAAACCACTCCATTTAAGGCCAGTTGTATAGCAGGTTCAATCAACTCAGGGAATGGCATACTCCCTAGCTTTTGATGTATTTTGATCATGCCATCCACAGAACCAGGAACCCCGACTGCAAGATGTCCAAGCGTGCTGAGGTTATCAATAACTTCAGCATTTATGTCCAGATACATGTCCTTATGTGCTGCAAGGGGTGCTTTTTCCCTGAAATCCAGGCTTCCAATCTCTCCATTGGACTTACGGTATACCAAAAATCCCCCCCCTCCAATATTCCCAGCATTTGGATAGGACACAGCCAAAGCAAAATGAACGGCAACTGCTGCGTCGTATGCATTCCCCCCTTGTTTCAGAATAGTTACACCGATTTCAGTGGCAGCAGGATGGGCAGAACTTACCATACCATTGGCGGCTACTTGTCCACGTAGACGTTCATCATGTATTTGAGTACAAGAAAATGCGAAAATTAAGAGAATCATGGCACTAATCCGGCAAATTAATTTTGGATAGAACATATGTTGCGTCATTGTATCTGCTAATTATTCATTTTC
>CAZAWQ010000063.1:0-8236 GCA_964488585.1 uncultured Roseivirgaceae bacterium | reverse complement strand
GTTAGCTTCAAACCCGAGGAGTTCGGGGTAAATTCATCTGACCTTCCTTTTATGGTCAATGGTTTGATAGTGCACAATACACGGCTCGATTCTACATATGAGGAATCGCGTTACGCCCAATTGGCGGAGCGGGTACACCTTGGCCCTCACGACAATCAAGTCACAATAAGTTATTCAATTGCCGACTATAACAAGCCGGATGGTAACAGATATCAATACCTTCTTGAGGGATTGTATGATAAATGGCACTATGTAGGCAATCAGACTGAGCTTGTGCTTCCACACCTACCTGCAGGAGATTACAGATTGCTGCTACGTGGTGCAGGAAGTGATGGGCGGTGGAGTACTCAACAGGCTACTATCCCGATCAGTGTATATGCTGCCTATTACAATACCTGGTGGTTCAGGATGACGTCCGTGGCAATCCTGGTGCTTATTATGTGGTTAATTTATCGTTACAGGTTGAGTCAGGTATTGAAGTTGCAAAGAATACGACTGCGGATAGCCGAGGATTTGCACGACGAGTTAGGTAGCTCACTGACAGGTATTGGAATTCAAACCCAGCTGTTGACCGTCACCGAAACTTCGTCCAAACGTGCTTCAAAGCTCGCAGAAATATCTGGCCACATTCAGGATGCTGTATCAAAACTCGGCGACATCGTCTGGTCTCTTCAAAACGATTCTGGATCTCTGGGAGATCTTATGGATAGGGTCGAAGAACAAACACATATGATGCTGGCACCGGGTGAAATCGAGTGCCGGGTTTCGTTTCCCCAGGATTTTCGGGAGTTGAAGCTAGACGATGTAGTCAAGCAGAATTGTTTCCTCATTTTCAAGGAGGCACTGACAAACATTGTCAAGCACAGCAATGCGGACAAAGTTGTTATCAATATACGATGTCAGGACAAAGGATTATTTATGAGTATTGCTGATAACGGTCGTGGCGATTCATCTGGTAATTCGAATGGTGGTGGAAATGGTTTGAAAAACATGCAGCGCAGGGCCAATAAAATGTTAAGTGAGCTGACGATATCCCGGCATAATGGATTTTGCATAGAGCTTATAGTGCCGAAAGCATTCGCTGGGTAAACTTTGGAATTTTATAGAATAATTAGCATAGAATTATATGCAAACAATTTTAGGAGCTGGCGGGGCCATTGGCGTGGAATTGGCCAAAGCCTTAGCTGAATATACCAGCAACATCCGGCTGGTAGGCCGCAACCCGTCAAAGGTCAACCAAGAGGACCAATTGGTTCAGGCAGACCTTACACAATCAGATGATGTAATGCGCGCAGTCCAGGACTCTGAGGTGGTTTATATTACTGCCGGTCTGCCTTACAATACCAAGGTCTGGGAAACTACCTGGCCAATAATTATGAACAATGTTATCGAAGCTTGTAAAGACCATCAAGTAAAATTGGTGTTCTTTGATAATGTTTATATGTATGATCCGGATTGTATGGGATCCATGACCGAGCAGTGTCCCCTGAATCCCGCCAGTAGGAAAGGCAAAGTCAGGGCCCAAATAGCCAGGATGGTAATGGATGTCTCGGATAATGGAGACATTCAGGCATTGATCGCCAGATCTGCAGATTTTTACGGACCTTCCATTAAAAATGTGAGTATGCTAACAGAGACAGTTTTTAAGCCGTTTAGTCAGGGTAGGAAGGCCCAATGTCTGGGAAAGGTTGATGCGAAACACTCCTATACATACACACCGGATGCAGGAATTGCCACAGCCTTGCTGGGAAATACCCCGGATGCCTATGGTCAGGTATGGCACCTGCCCACTGCTTCCGACCCATATACTATGAGAGAGCTGATCAAGATCATAGCTGAGGAATTTGAAGTGGCGCCGAAGTATCTGGCAGCCAATAAGATTATGGTCGGCATTATTGGTTTGTTTGTTCCTCTCATGAAGGAAATAGTGGAGATGATGTATCAGTATGAGAGAGATTATGTATTTATCAGCGATAAATTCGAAAAGAGATTTGAGTTCCAACCTACACCCTATTTAGAGGGTATAAGAGAGATAATGCAGCAGGATTACCGCGATTAATCTCAGACCTCAGATCCTAGATCTAAGATCATAGTTCCTAGATCAAAAAGGATACCCAATGGCGATGTTGATTGTCGGGTCCCAGATATCAAGTTTCTTGGTCCATCGTTCCCCTTCTGGTAAATAGGGTGTACGCAGGGTATAGGCAAAATCAAGACGAGCTACTATAAAGTCAAAGTCCCATCTCAAACCCCATCCGGAGCTGATAGCCAGTTCATCCAGAAATTTGTCAAAGCGAAAAACACCACCAGGCCTTGAGGGATCTTTGTTGAATAGCCATACATTTCCCATGTCCAGAAACAGGGCGCTTTTTAAATTTCCCGATAAAGTAAATCTATATTCCAGATTCCATTCCAATTGTATATCGCCTGTTAGATCGCTGAATCCTTCAGGCGGAACTTCACTGCCAGGCCCAATTGATCGGGCTAAGAAGGATCGTAAACTATTGGTTCCACCTACATAGAACTGTTTAATATATGGCAGGATGTCAGAGTTGCCGTAAGGTACGCCGATGCCCGTAATAAAACGGGTGACCAACCTGGAATTTGAGCTGATATTGAAACGGTATCTGAAATCTAGTCTGGTTCTCAGATATTGAGAAAAAGGAACACCAAAAAGACTATACCTTCCAATACTGTCCTTTTTTGTGTCAGATAGCTCAAATGCAGCGTATATTAAATTGCCGGATAAGTCAAGGCCCCCTCGGAAGAAGAATTTACTTTTGCCTGTGGGACTGGGATCGTAAGTAAATTCATAACCTGTTCCAAGAACAAACTGTTCCTCAAAACTCCTCCTCACACCAGGGTTTTCTTCTAGATAATCCCGGAACTCATCGGATATTGAAGATTCTGGAACCTGGGTAAAGATCATTTCAACCGGATTGTACTGGTGACTTATTTCATCATTTTTGCTCCACCGATAACCAAAATTCATAAAAACAGAATTTAACCGATATAGATCCAATCGATAAAAAAGATTATAGCCGGTAGAGATGGTGGTTTGTGGTAATTTTCTGGTCTCAGGATTCTCAATAAAAGATGGGTATAGTTTGGGAAAGCGGTAATTAAACTCTAATCCCAATTCGTATGCCGGATTCACCACGCCGTCGGCAATCTGTATTTCAAACCTTCCCCTCAGATTTATTTTTAGTTGTTCAGCGCCTCGTCCCGCGTTGCGGTTGATGTAGCTGAATACCACTCCTGGACCAAAATAATTAGTAGACCTGAATACAGTATTGAATTCAGCAGTATAGGCGTATTGCTTTCTTTTTGTAAGATATATGGTTGTATTGAGTTGATTTTGTTGCTCACCTGTTGAATATCTTATACTGGTGGATTTTATGATCGGCAGATTATTCAAGTAACGTACCGTCTGTGTATGATTGGTTTGGGAATATAACTGGCCTGGTTTAATGAAAATTCCCCTCATTAACGCCTCCTTTTTCAGATCCGATTTTTCGGAGAGAAAGAAATATGGATCTAAATCCAAAGTGTCCGGGAAGTAATTATCCAATGCATAATCCTCATGTACATAGATTTTACCAATAGAATAGGGTATTCTTGATTCTGGTGGGGTTTCTGGTTTGACCAATACCCTTATATTTACCATATGGTCCTGAGAAATGGAATCGGCTTGCAGAAAAATAAACTCAGGATTGAAGTAAAGGTACCCACGATCCTTTAGAAAACGATCAACTCTTATTCTTTCATTTTTGATGGTCTCCAAAGAATACAGATCCCCTTCTTTTAACAGTGAGTTCTCTTGTGATATACTAATTTTTTCATTTAGATCATCCTGGGATTCTTTGAACACCACAGACCCGATTTTATAGGGGTCATTTAGAGTAATTTGATATAGATATTTTGCCCTTTTCCCACCAATTTGAATGGTGTCAAAGTCTATGGTACTCTGAAAAAAACCGTTGTGATATATTCTGTTTTGCAAGATCTGACCTGCCAGGTAAGGTTGTACTTGTGATAGAACCACAGGCTCGTTGATTTTATTTTTCCAGAATTTTTTCTTTTTTGCTGAATCTGAAAGCATGTTGTATCTGGCCAATGCAGGCCTCATCCATAGAAACCGTTGGTTCGGTTTTGGTTGTAATCGGGAGGCGGCTTGATCAATAACATGTTTTGCCAGATTGGTACTATCTGTAATGAAAAATTCATTTCCAATGAACAGGGGGTCTTCGCTGGAAATATTCTTCATTCCTGTGCACCCAAAATAAGTGACTGTGAAAAGAAGTAAGACTTGAAATTGACATACCTTCATTTCCTGGATTTTTTGCCATCCCTGTCAAATTCTCTAATGAATATCAAAGCAATGCCGGTATTTCTAACCTCATGATATATGATATCATAGGTTTCATTGTTGAACATTTTGAGTTGTTTGGAACCAGACTCCGTAAGATCATAAAGCACAGTTATCTCATGTCGAAACTCATTAGAACCGGTATTCCCCCCAGACTGATAGAAGTTAACGTCGACCCCGCCACCAACTTCAATTGACAATCGGTCATTCATCATTCTCTTGGTAACCTTGAAATCCATAGCAGTTCGGGTTTGACCACCACCAGATGTGTAATCACTATAGGATTGCATTTGTATATTAATGTCTACCCCTTTTATGAATTGACTGGCAAAACGATTCAGTTGGCTGGCAAGAATACTGCTCACACTATTCGTCAATGCTGTGGTGGCTATCAGGCTCTGATCATATTCTGTGTCACTCGATTCGGGTATAAAGCCCCCGAGGACCAATAAACCAAAAACCTGTTTGTTTAATTCAGATTCGTACTCCGGTTGCTCGAGGCGATCCAATTTATTGGCGAGAGAAGGATAGTTTATTTTGTCATCTTTTGGAAGGTCTAATGTAAAAGATATTTCAGGATTTTTGATGGTGCCAGTGATGATAATAGCCACTTCATACGGAAGTGACTTTCTGTATAGCGACTTTTCATTTTCTCCAATTTCATGTCCGATCAGTCCTGTTGAAGAAGTGAGTATAGTTTGAAATGCTTTTATATCTAATTCCCCATTAGTTGGGTCCCCTGTCCATACTACTGAAGATCCGCCAGCTATATTGAATTTCTTCTTTACCATATCGTAAAAGGAAAGTTGATAAAATCCTTTAGTAATGGTATAGCTGCCTCCAAGTTGAATATTTCCGGTTCGGTCAAAGCTTAACTCAAGATCGGCAGTACCAAATACCTCAATAAAATCACCTGAACGGGCATCGACAATTACTCTCAAAACTGCCTGGTCCTCAAGTGTTATGGCCGAAGTCAATTCGAAATTTGGTAACGTAGCGATTAATGAATCGTAAAAGCTTTGGGTTTGAGAAATACTTATTGAATCTGTTGCTTCACCAGGGTCCACGAACTCAATGATACCTTCGCTGGTTAGAAGCTCCAGATTTTCTTGAGGTGTTACAAAGGTCAGTTCAGTAGTGTCCTTAATAATGATTTTGGCATCCACATAGGTATCTCTTTCATTGCCTTGCAGTTTAAAATTACTGCCTATTACCAGCATACCTTGAAGTGGGTATTCCTCAGTAGCAGGATTGTTCAAAAGTAAGTAGTTGTCGGTATCAACTGTCAGGTCATATTCGAAGGATTGAAGATCTTTGATTCTTAAGGTGCCATTTAAAACCAGTGGATTTTGCCGTTGATCGTAAATGGTGAAATCATCAAGAGAAACGCCTGTATGGTCCAATCTAATTACCTCATCTCTTAATCGGAAAATAGATCTCGGTTTTGAAGTAGTAACCTCGACATCAAGAAATCGTAATGAGCCTTGATAGGCCAGTTTCTGTAAGGGTCCGGTAATTCTGGTTTGGCCTTTAACCTTTCCACTCAATTCCTCGATTATTTCGGGAAATAGGAATTCAAACATTGTTAATTTATTGATATCCAGCAATAGAGTGGCATCAATCTCAGAATTATCTAAAAAGTATTCACCATCAAATTCAACGTTGTTTTCGACACCTTGAAGACTAAAATGAATCGGAGCACTGGACTTTTCCGTAAATGCTGAGGCCTCCATCTTAATTGGAGCGCTATTGTAAATGACCAGGCTATCGACCGCTGCCTGGAAATTGAATTGATGATCCGGTTTATTATAGGAAATAGATCCATAGAGATTACCGCTGTTGATAATGGTGGTATCTGTGCCGATCATATTATTTAGTTTTGTCAGGTCTGCTCCTCGAATGTCCAGATTAAAATTATTCAAATCTCCATTCAGGGTAATCTCAAATTCATTCCTGCTGATCCGAAAATGATTGAATAATATATTGCCCTCCTCAAAAAAGATGGAATTATTTCTGTCTATAGTATATTCCTGGTTAAATGAAGAAAGACTATCCAGATAGATATGCATGCCTTTATTGGCAGGTTGTATATGGGAAGTAATGCTAATCACAGAAATTGTGTCCCGAGACAGGGACAGGCGCGAAAAAATACTATCTCCTTCATCGAAAATATGGAAATCCAGATTGCCGACATAGACGCTATCATAAAATATGTTTTCTACCAGAAGTTTGGAGTTGATACTGTGGGGAAGTGCAGAAAAAGACGCTTGAAGCGTATCCAGAGATATCCCAAACCCATTGAACCTGTGGGACTCCGCTTCAATATCCAAAGTCTGATCCTTTTCATGGAAGTTTCCGGAAATGTGTAATCCTGAAAGGTCATTAATGTCGTCAATAAACAATTGAAGGGGTGCTGCTTCTACCACATCAACATTAAAGTTGAATTTCCGGTTATTTTGAGGGTATTGTATACTATCGGATAAGCCCCAATAGTTTTTATATAAATTATCGACCACCTCAGAAACTTTTCGAATATCAAAGTTTGCTTCCAAAACACCGTTTATATCATCAGAATTGAGATTTATTGTGCTGGCAGTGGGAGAGATCATCAAATCCAGTGCTAAAGAATCCATCAGGTAGTTTGTGGTGGGGGTCTTCAATGAAAGGTCTTGGCCTATCAGAAACCCACTCATGGTGGACTGATCTATGGAAATTATTGAATTGATATCCCCTGACACCAAGAGACTGGTATCTCCATCGAGCAATTTGCCCAAACTGAATTCATCGAATCGCAGGTTGCTATTTATGGTATAAGGTTCTCGAAACAATATGTTTGATTGAATTTTTGACTGGTAACCCGGATCTTTAACCAGAACGGTTATGGTTGCACCGTTCTTATCAAAGTGGCTTTGAATATCAATATTCTTAATCTGGTTATCAGAGATGCTCATTTTTTCAATTTTCCCGGTAATTGCCATACCTGTTTCATTACTGATATCACCAACTGCATGAAAAGCAAGGTTGACTGGTCCTAACCAGGGAAAATCCAGAATCCCTCCCACATCGACCTGGTCACCATCTATCATTAAATCTATAGCCACGGTGTTTTGCTTGAGACTGGCCTTGCCTTGGGTGTGAATATTGCCCTTCGATGAAATAATCTGACTATTCAGGTTGAAACTGCTAGGGTTGCCCGAGCTTGTCAATTGTAATTTCAGGGCTTGAGGTAACTGATAATTCCCAATATATGGAGTTAATAAACTTTTGAAGGCTTGCCCTACCGTAGTATTAATGTTGACTTTTCCCCAAGACCAGCTAGCCGAGTCTTGTAACTTATTTACCTCCCCATTAGCCAATAGAACACTGTTTCCTGCCAAGATGCTCACTGTATCTATTTCCACAATACCTGATGAAAACCTTCCATTTATATCCAATGCAATAGGGGGCCAATGTTCCACTACCGATAACAAAGTATCTTGAAGGAAGTATTGCAGGTCAATAGGATTGATACTAGCCATAATTGCCAGTTCCAAATTGGCTTTATCCAGATCATTCAATAGTTCGAACCAATCGCCATAGGAAGCAGTAACATCTAAACGTACTTCAGAGTCAGCAGTGGACATAAAAAGGTCGGAAAGAACTAACCCGTTCAGGTTAGCTTTGAATTTCCCATTGAATTCAGATAAGGAAAAATCAGTGAGCTCAGTTGTAAACTGTTGTACGGCTACAGACAATGAATCATCTCTAATAAACAAGTCTGTTAATTTGAGTTGAACATTGCTTAGTTCCAGGTGATTTGGATCAAAGTGATGTGTTTTAAATATTTCATCTAAGTGAAAAGCAATATTGTTGTCTTTTAACTCAATA
>CAZAWQ010000062.1:0-3959 GCA_964488585.1 uncultured Roseivirgaceae bacterium | reverse complement strand
CCCCTGCTGATAATGTTTTTGGGGATTATCCTTGAGTGGGGCGAGAACCAGTGTAACCAGCTCATCGGCAATTTTTGCAGACACTCCCTCTAAAAGCTCAATGTCGGTTGGAAGGTCTATCGGGTCAAATGAAACGTTAGCTAAATCGAGTCCTTCCGAATAGTCATCCCTAACTTCCTTCTTCTTTTTTACCGTATCTGTTTTAATAATTTCTCCAGTCCTGGCATCGATAATTTTATAGGAAAAATTGACGAAGGCTACTTTTTTGTGCATGGCAACCTTGTAAGAAAAAAGTTGATTAATGGGTTCCAGGATCGTCAGTGGAGGCGCCTTTTCTTCATCTACATTTTCATCTACATATTCATCTACCTCTTCATCTTCACCTACATATACAGGAGATCGGTCAGGATTGTTTTTAAACCAAACTTTATAGGCAGGATTAGGAATTCTTTTTTCGGAAACTACCAGGTTTACGGTTTTTTTCCCCTCTTGAATGTCGCTTTCTACCGCCCACAGAAGAATATTCCCTGTAACAAAAATATCGATCCCAGCGATTTTGCCAACTCTCTTCACCGTATCGGTATCCAGTATCCCAGACTGCCCCAACTCAATTTCCCTTAAAATTTTCCCTATAGATGATCTTTCAACAATTTTGACATCTGCAGTGGCACGAGCAAACAGAGCTGTAACAAGGTTGTTGGCTACATTACGTCCAGCATCGGGAGCTTCCTTGGTGGGTATAAAATCAAATACTCCCACCTGAGTTTCTACTCGATTACTTATTTCGTCCGTTGCCCTCTGTTCTCTAAAAAACAGATTAGGGAATTCGGGACGAACTTCTTTGAGGCGTTGAAACACAAATAAGGAATTTCCAAAATTTTCGTCTTTCTCAAATCTTTCGGCTTGTGCGAATAACCCTTGCGATAACCGTTCAATCGTTTCTTTATACAAATCGGAATCAGGAGGGATCGCCTGATAAGTTTGTGCAGTCCGAAATTCTTTGAAGGCCGTAAACCATAGTTTCTGATTTAAGGCACGTTCACATTTCCTTATGTGAATAAATGCAGCTTCTTTTTTGGCATCCTTGAGGCGAAGTTGGAGGGTTACACTTTGATTCGGATATTCTAGGATTTTTGAATACAGCTTGACGACTCGATCCCAATCCCCTGAAGCTTCAGCAGCTTTGGCTTGAGCTTCGAAATATTGTGGGGAGTTGTTGTCTTGGCTGTTCTTGAGCAAGGCTTCAGCATCTTTATAGCCGGGATTATCTTTCAAGAGAGACATAAAGGTACCAGTGGCTTGCCTCCAATCTTCTGTGTCCATAAATGTCTTAGCATTCTGGTACAGTTGTTCCGCCCTATTCTCTTGAACCATTAAAAACAGTTGTTGTGAATCTTTATGGTCCGGGGCTAGTTTATGTATTTGTGTAAAATGGGTTTGAGCCTTCTCCCAGTCTTTCTGCGCGACAGCATTCGTGCCCGCTACATAATATTCCTCAACTTCTTGAGAGAGCTTCTCCTTTTTCTTAGATAATTCATCCATATAGGATTGAGCGGTTTCATTCTTTTCATCATATTGTAGAGATGTCGCTATCTGCCCCAAGGCAATGTTGAGCGTTGGCATATTGAGAGAGTCCATTGAATTGACGGTAATTTTAGCTTTGTTTTCATAATCAGCAGAAGCTCTATTTTTCAGGTTCGTTAAAGCAGTTTTGTATTCTTCATTCTCGGGCTCCTGACTCACAGCTTTCTCGAGATGGACAATTGCCTCCTCCCAGTTGCTTTGGGCCATCATCGTCTGCCCTTGTTTAAAGTTATCCGCGCCAAGACCTGCACAACCAAGGCTCAAAGATAAAGCAAGTAAAGGAATAACAACTGCATAATTTCTGTGGTTTTTCATAAATGCCTCAGTGTTATTTTAATACGGGGGTGAGTAAATAAACTGAATCCCATAGCGTTTTGGTGTTGAGCGTTGCGCAAACTATGCAACGTTGCCACCCAAGTGGGGAATGCATCCTTTTATGGACCATCCTCCAAGCTTAATCTAAGAAAAAAGAAGAAGTAAAGCAAGAAAAACCCTCATTTGAAACCTGCTACAAAGATGAACAAACAATCCTAACGTAGACGAAGAACCACAATCATCACAGGTCTTCTCATTCATGACCTTCAACCATTTAGGAGGAGGGAAGGATGACGCCCTTTGAGCTATGAGAAGAATCAGCTATATACGAAAGAGGTCGTTTGAGGCTAAACAGACCAATGAGTAAGCCAATCACCGAATAAGTTACCACAGGTCTGCACCTACAGAAGTCTATTCAGCATGTTTCTACTTTATCTGTTCCGTAATTCTTGATCAATTGCCCATTCAGAGGCTCTTAGACACGTAAGAAGACATTTGAGGTCATTTTCATACCTGGCGCTTGTCGAGCATGCATGGAAAAATGGGCTGTGCTTCGATCGGTGATTTTGCATTCGATCATCTTCATCTAAAAGTCATCACAGATGTGCGTGTTTTTCCCTTCTCCTTCAAATGTATCAAATGGCATTTGGGGCAGCATGCCTGCAGCCAGTTTCCCGCATTCCCGCATTTTCTTGAGTTCCGGTTTGCTCATCATTTCCTTACCGTACGCCATGACTTTATCAAGGGCCTCATCGCGATTTCCGCTTCTGCACAGGGCACCCACCTCGGCTTCTATTTTTTTCGCTTCTTCTTCTAATCCTTCTAACGCAGACATGTCTATATTTTGCATACAGGCCATGGCCTTCTGCATCTGCTCCATGTCCAGTTGCTGCATATTTGGAGGCATTCCTTGATGACTCTGAGCAAATGCAGCCACCGGGAACAGAACAAGAATAACCAGTAGATATCTCATGAAAACCTCCTTTGTAATTCACCCGTTTACCGCTATACATGCTATGGTGGCACATCTCCAAACGTTGTCCTATCATCCATCAGATTCTGACTATTCCCACATGTTTCGTATAATCTCCGAAACTGGACGCAATGCAATCTCAGCTTCGACCGATTGAATGCCACTGTCCGGGCAAATTCCCCTCCCTCGAATCCCCCCTTGTCGTTTATCACCGGGAGGATAAGGACCTAGCGTTTTCTGTTCTAATGTGTTGCGACTCCCATCAGCGCAAAGATATGTTCGAGATTTCGCAAACGGTTCAACCCAATCCACACTATCGTTTTCAACTCTCCATTCCACGAACCGACCATTTGTTTGAAGACGCTGCCGATAACTCACCACAACATTACCCTCTGTGGATACTGTTGTGTATTCACTCCATTATCCCGCTTTAACTGAAACTGGAACCCCTACCATCAGGAGCACACACCCAATCATGACCATGTGTTTCATTTCTGACCTCTTGAAATGTTCTCAGCCTGTAAGGAAGCCCTCAGCCAACGACCCACAATCTACTCGCAGAGCCCACGGGTAAAACGATGCTTCACCGTTCCGAGCACCGTGGCCTTTATCTCAGATTCCGTTAATGATTTCACGCTAAAACTCTCCCATTGTTTGATACGAATTCTATCCTGCTTTGAGCCAGAAATTTTATACGTCAAGCTTGTACTCGGCTTGCCCTTCACACTCACCTCTACCGTATGATCGTCAATACATTGATACTGTTGACCGACTTTAGCCTTCATCACATCGAGTATGGATTTCGGAGGAAGCGAATAATCATGATTTAACATATGCTGATTCACTAGACACCACTTACCAATCAGCATCACACGGTCGATCTCAGCCGATGCCGGCAAGACATTCCAAGCAATCATCATGAACATGAGCATGTGACAATAACGCTTCATTGACATGCCTCCATATGTAATCGATGATTGAGAAATTTCATACACGCTCCCCGTCATTTTTGTCAGCATTTTTCCTAATTCCATTACCTCTCATGCTTTCGCCTCCACAAACACGTTCATCCTACTCTCTCTTTCCC
>CAZAWQ010000061.1:0-2321 GCA_964488585.1 uncultured Roseivirgaceae bacterium | reverse complement strand
AGTAGACTGTTCAGGCTGTTAATTTTGAAGCTATAGAGTTGGTTCTCATCAACCTTATCTGGAAGACGGTTCATGGTGAGCCGGAATGCGAAATGTTCATTTTGCACGGTCTCGCCGAATCGACATACCTGGTCAGGAATTCGGCTCTTATCAGGGTAACCCAGGATGAATTCATCTTTATTGCGGATGGCCACGGTAAATTGCTTGTCATAGGCCCAGGTATCCAATAAAGTGTATTCTACTCTAAAGGGTGGGCTCCGATACTTTTCATCCTCTAATATATTTCCGACAGCATAGTAACTTATGTCCAGATCCAGGGTTTTAATCACCTTATCGAAAAAGAGTTTGGATTTAAGTAACTCAATCTCACCGGATAGATTGTTTATATTTTGTTCATTATTGACCTCGAGAAACCCCACCATATTGGCATCGTTCTTAATATTGAGTTTTAAGTCCGAGTAACTTTCGAATAGTGGCTTGGTCCATCGGATCACCAGGTAAGCGGATAAATTGGTGCATAAGACTATAAACAAGATCCATAACCAGCTTTTACCTAAAACGGCGTATAACTTTTCAATATCAATTTCCCCTCCTAAGTAGGAGTGTTCCCTAATGACATTATCGTTTTTGTCGATATCGAAAGTGTGGTTAATCACGATTTTTTGTTAACGATCCAGCGCTATCATCAAGGCTAAGACCGAAGTTAATAAGCTTAATAAAGGAACAATAACTTTCAACGACTCAGAAAATGGTTTTATCACTGGCTCAACATATATAATATCATTCGGTTGAATCTCCAGGTTGGCCCTGGCCATTCCTTCTATAGTAGTTAAGTCAATCACTTGCACCTGTGGATTGGAAAGATCTCCGCGTATTAATCTTATATTGCTTCCTTTTGCATCATTATTTACGGCGCCTGCCAAGGCCAGCACTTCCAATAGGTTCATACCTTCGTTGTCCAACGGTATTACTTTACCTTCTGTAGCCCCTAGTACAATTACTCGTTTATTGAGGTACTTGGTCTGAACAAAAGGGGCCTTATAATAAACGCTGTACTTTTCTTCTAGATTGCTGTTCACCTCAGGTATAGTCATGCCTCCAAGATGTACACTACCCAGGATTGGAAGATTAACTGTTCCATCCGGCTTCACCGTATAAACCGGATGTAAGGCTTCAGTATTCGTCTTTTGACCATCGTTAAAGGCGTTATTGGGATCAATCAACTGTTCTCCTTTATTTGTGTAGACCTCTATTTGCAGGTGATCGTTTGGACTTACCTGGTAATTTCCCTGGGTCTCAACTATAACCTTTGACAACTCCTCCATGTCATCATCATCAACTTTGAAAAGGATACTTTCCTTATAGCTTTTACATGAGCCTACAGTGAGAAGGATCAGAAGAAACCCACCATATTTAATAAACCGTTTATTCAATCGCAAGGCAATCTTTACTTTCAACAAATACAAAGTAACAACAAATTATAATTTTTCCATTACCTCATTAAAGTAAGGCAATTCGGCATCCTTTTCCGAAACAATTGGATTTGTTACACCCCAGTCAATTTTAAGATCAGGGTCGTTCCAAACGATACCCCCTTCACTTTCCTTATTATACAAGTCGGTGCATTTATAGACAAACAAGGAGTTTTCCATAGCCAGAAAACCATGGGCCATCCCCTCAGGAATATACAATATATTGTGTCTTTCGGCATCTAGAATACATCTAAAATGGTTGCCGAAGGTTGGGGAAGATTTTCGAATATCTACCACTATGTCAAGAACCTTTCCAATGGTAACACTTACTAATTTACCTTGCTGATGAGGTGGTTTTTGATAGTGCAGCCCTCTTAAAACACCTTTGATAGAAAATGATTGATTGTCCTGGACAAATGGCCCTTTAATGCCAACCGACCGAAGCTTTTCCAACTGGAATGATTCCAAAAAGTACCCACGAGCATCTCGATGAATAACAGGATCTATCTCCCAAAGGTCGTGAATGCCAGTTTCAATAAATTGCATAAAAGGTTAATTTTAAACTATTTTCTTGATGGCTTTTAGATAGATATTAATCACCCGGTCTTCAGTAAAATGTTCTAACACCAAGTTGCGGCCGGCTTTACCCATTTCTTCCAATTGTTTAGTACTTAACGCCTGTAACTTTTTCATTTTATCTCTAAGGTCAGCAGCTGGAAAGTTATTTACAGGTGTACGAAAAAGAACTACTCAGTGAACAGTTGGTGATAAATTCCAAGAGATTAACCTTGGAAAAACGTCTGAGAACATTACCTGCCCAAGGCACTGAATTTACCAGTAACCAGCGAA
>CAZAWQ010000060.1:0-2669 GCA_964488585.1 uncultured Roseivirgaceae bacterium | reverse complement strand
GATAGAAACCGAAAAAACCCTTCCTGAAGGCGAACGCATGGATTTTGTTTCCATCGTTACCCCTAATCATGTACATGTCCCACCGGCAATCATGGCCCTGAAAAATGGTTTTCCGGTGATCTGTGACAAGCCTCTGGCGTTTAGTCTCGCCGAGGCGAGAGAGTTGAGGTCAGTTGTTGAAGAAACCGGACTATTATTTGGCCTCACCCATAATTACACCGGGTACCCCATGGTCAAACAAGCACGGGATATGGTGCAGTCCGGAAAACTTGGGAAAATTCGAAAGGTAGTGGTAGAGTATCCACAGGGATGGCTGGCAACCTTAATTGAGGCCACTGGTCAAAAACAGGCTGCCTGGCGTACTGACCCTACCAAATCAGGTGTGGCAGGATCCATGGGTGATATTGGTTCGCATGCGGAGAATTTGGCAGAATATATAACCGGGTTGCAAATCTCCGAATTGTGTGCGGACCTCACTACTTTTGTTGAAGGTCGAAAACTGGATGACGATGGCAACATACTTTTACGTTTTGATAATGGCGCCAAGGGAATTTTGCATTGCAGTCAAATATGTGTAGGTGAAGAAAACAACATTAACATTAGGGTGTACGGAGAAACCGGAGGACTGGAATGGCATCAAATGGAACCAAATACCCTTCTACATAAAACCCAGGACGGACAGAGAATCCTGCGCACCGGTGTAGGTGATCTTTGCGAAAGCGCCCAGGCTCATGCACGGGTTCCTGCAGGACATCCTGAAGGATATCTGGAAGCTTTCGCCAACATCTACCGCAATTTTGCCAGAACCTTGCAAAGTATACTGAACAATGAGGACCCGGACCCTATATATGCCGACTTCCCGGACATACATGACGGCGTAAGGGGTATGGCGTTTATAGAGACTGCAGTAGCGGCCAGTGCCAGCAGCGACAAATGGGTGCCGTTTAATGGCAAATAATTAAACCTTAAAATTTAACATACCGTGAAAACAATACAAGGACCTGCTATATTCTTAGCACAATTTATGGGAGATGAAGCTCCTTTCAATACCCTGGAATCAATATGCAAATGGGCTGCTGACCTGGGATATAAGGGAGTGCAAATTCCCAGCTGGGACGGCCGATTGATAGACCTGCAAAAAGCCGCTGAAAGCCAGACTTACGCTCAGGAGATTCAAGGAAAAGTAAGAGAATGCGGGTTAGAAATAACTGAATTAGCTTCCCATCTCCAGGGACAACTGGTAGCGGTTCACCCCGCCTATGACATCATGTTCGATGGCTTTGCCCCGGAAAATGTACATGGAGATTCCAAGGCGCGAACTGAATGGGCAATCAATCAATTGCATTGCGCCGCCAAAGCCAGCCAACACATGGGACTTAATGCTCAGGCTAGCTTCACTGGTGCTTTAATGTGGCCATTCGTGTACCCCTGGCCGCAAAGACCGGCAGGTTTAGTTGAGAGCGGGTTCAAAGAACTTGCCAAACGATGGGTCCCAATTTTGAATGTTTTTGACGAATGCGGCGTGGACCTTTGTTATGAAGTTCATCCGGGTGAAGATGTGTATGACGGCATCACCTTTGAGATGTTTCTCGAAGCCACTGGGAATCATCCAAGGTGCCATATTCTATATGATCCCAGCCACTTCCTTTTGCAACAGTTAGATTACCTGGAATACATCGATCTGTATCATCAGCATATTAAAATGTTCCATGTAAAAGACGCCGAATTTAATCCTAATGGTAGGGTCGGCGTCTACAGCGGATATCAAGGCTGGATTGACCGTGCCGGAAGGTTTCGTTCTTTGGGTGACGGACAGGTGGACTTCGGTTCAATTTTCAGTAAACTTGCGCAATATGACTATGATGGATGGGCAGTTCTGGAATGGGAATGCTGCATAAAACATCCGGAACAAGGAGCTCAGGAAGGGGCACTTTTTATAGAGGATCATATTATAAGAGTTACAGAGAAAGCGTTTGATGATTTTGCGGATGCAGGTACAGATGAGGCCACCAACAAAAAGATTCTTGGCATTTGACTTAAACCAGTACACCATACTACTGGGATTGTGGGTTTTATTGATTTCAGGTTGCAGTGGTCCCTCCTCTCCGGAGCGCCCAAGGGACCCTTGGGTTTATCGTTCCGTATTGGATGAGCGCCCGCGAATGATAACTCTGGCACTTCAAGAAAACATGTGGAGCGCCTATGATACCCGGCATTGTGGTCTATACAAAGCCTGGCAAGGGGGTGTGAATTTCGATGGTGCGGTATACACGACTAAGCATGGCCCACAACCAACATCTTTTGGAACTGCTTACCTTGTTGATTCACTTGGTTCATCCCTTTGGGCTGTATCTGCACAAGGAATTTCTCAGGTAGTCACTCCTGATTATAAAGGGCACAACTTCCAAAATAATCAGGTTACCCTGAATTACCTGATTGAATACCAGGATGAACAAATACGGGTCGGAGAAACTCCTGAGTATTATCAGTCTGATGGGTACCCCGGTTTGAGCAGGACCTTTGAGGTAGAGGGGCTTCTCGATGGCCAGTATCTGGAACTTCAGGTAGTTCTTAGCAATCTACCCAGCGAGTTTTCGTACACTACGGACGGTGATTTTCAGGTGAAAACCAAAGAAACCAAAACCTATGGTGGGCTAAAGACTTTTCAA
>CAZAWQ010000059.1:0-2330 GCA_964488585.1 uncultured Roseivirgaceae bacterium | reverse complement strand
ACTATGGTGTCGGCCAGCCCCATACCATAAGCGGATAGCACGCCCGCATATGGATGAACAAAAATGTGTTTCATTACCAAAGCGTCGGCCACCAAACATGCATGCTGACCACCAGCACCACCGAAACAACATAAAGTATATTCAGACACATCATAGCCACGCTGCACAGAAATTTTCTTGATGGCATTAGCCATGCTCTCCACGGCAACGGATAAGAAACCCGCCGCAACCACTTCAGGCTGCAGCCTGTTACCGGTGTCTTGCTCGATACGTTTTGTGAGGTCATAAAATTTCGCCGTGACGATGTCCCGATCCAGGGTTTGATCGGTATCAGGGCCAAAAACTTTTGGAAAGAGATCCGGCTGCAGTTTTCCAACTATGACATTGCAGTCAGTGATCGTCAGCGGACCAGCATTTCTATAGCACGCAGGCCCCGGCTGTGCGCCGGCTGAATCGGGCCCAACACGGTACCGTGCGCCATCAAAATGAAGGACAGAACCCCCGCCCGCTGCAACGGTATGTATCAGCATCATTGGTGCTCGTAGCCTGACTCCAGCCACATGCGTTTCAAAGGTTCTTTCAAACTCGCCGCTGTAATGACTGACGTCGGTGGAAGTACCACCCATATCAAAGCCAATGATGTTGTTAAAACCAGCAGACTCGCAGACTCTGGCCATGCCAACCACACCACCTGCAGGGCCGGACAGAATGGCATCCTTTCCCTGGAAATAATTCGCATTGGTTAGGCCGCCGCTGGATCGCATAAACATCAGTCTGCCGCCGTGTTTGCTTAAACCACCAAGTTCAGAAGCGACCTGGTTGACATAAGATATAAGGATAGGCGAAAGGTAGGCATCAACAACGGTGGTATCTCCGCGTGGCACCAGTTTCATTAATGGACTGACTTCATGGCTTACGGAAACCTGGGTAAAGCCGATATCACGGGCCAACTCAGCCAGTCGTTGTTCATGATCATGAAATCGGTAGCCATGCATTAGAACAATGGCCACAGATCGCAGGCCATCGTCATAATGCTTTTGCAATCCGTCACGCGCTTTTGCCTCGTTCAAAGCAACCAGCACCTGGCCATGGGCACTCATCCGCTCATCAACTTCCTGAACGTCACAATAAAGCATATCGGGAAGTTCGATACACAAGGCAAACAGATCAGGCCGGGTTTGATCACCTATTCTTAGCTGATCCTTAAATCCCCGGGTGGTCACAAACAGGGTATCTACACCCGTACGTTCCAGCAGTGCGTTGGTTGCGACCGTCGTGCCCATCTTAACCACTGATATTTGTTCACTGGGCAATGCATCTGCTGGACCCAAACCAAGTAAATCCTTTATGCCATGAATTGCAGCGTCACGATATTGTTGTGGATTTTCAGAAAGCAATTTGCGAGACAACACTTCACCATTTGGCTGACGAGCAATGATGTCGGTGAAGGTGCCACCTCGATCAATCCAGAATTGCCACTTTTGTTGATCATTTTGAGTCTGTGATTTCAACTTGGGCATATTCACAACGCTTAAAGGGTAAGGAGTAGTCCAAGCCTAGCACAGGTCCCCACAAGTTAACTGCTCGGTCTCCATTCGGTAATTGCTCCTCGGCTCTGGCTCCTAAATCCTTTTAGTCGTGCATTACTCTACTAACCTACTTCCATGTAGGGATCCAGACTCGACTCTCGGTCTCTGCTCCCGACTCGTCTCTCGACAGCTGTTCCTGACGCTGTTCTACCTCCTCCTTCCCTGGAGTCATACCGATTACTTCCCTGTAATCGTACCACTCACATCCATCTGAGCGCCCTGTGTTCCTTATATTACTTACTGATCCTTTTGATTATCATCATCCTTTATTTTCCTGTGTATTACTTCTATGGTGTAAGACATGAATCTTGCAGATAACATTCTCAATAAGGCATTAGAACTTGCTGAATCTGGATCCTGGGAATATGTTCGCTTGAGCGACATTGCAGATGAACTTGAAATCAGCCTCGACGAAGTAAGCCGGTACTATAGACAAAAAGATGATTTGGCAGAGGCTATGTTTAATAGGGTAGATCAGATCATGATGACCGAGGCTTCAAAGCCCGGATTTAAAAAATTAAATGGCCGGGAACGTATTCATTGTGTGATCATGGCTTGGTTGCTTGCCTTGGCTCCACACCGCCGTGCAGCTATAGATATGTTGAAATATAAGCTGGAGTTTGGACACATACACTTGCAAGCATCGGGTATCTTGCGCATCAGCCGGACAGTTCAATGGATGCTTGAAGCTGCCGGAAGTAAGACGGTGCATCTGGCCAGGATCGCAGAAGAAGTTGGAAC
>CAZAWQ010000058.1:0-6225 GCA_964488585.1 uncultured Roseivirgaceae bacterium | reverse complement strand
ATGTAACTGACAGAATGTGGACTGATGTAGAGTTTCCGCCCATCATTGATAACCGTGGGTGCTATAAAGATCATTGGGATGATCGCTGCTCGCTCTGGTTCGGCGTATGCGGAAAGAGGTTTTTCAAGTACAAAGTCAGTGTTCTTATTGAGTTGTTGTTCAAATGCATAACCGCGATCCTTTTTGTACTGGAAACCGCCGTATTCAAAACTTTGGTAACGTATAAACAGATCACTTACCAGCAGGCTGAAAATAATTGGATTTAGATTGTCTCTGGATATATTTTCCAGGTATTTGGGGCTATTCAGATCCAAGCGCTTCCCCAGGCTATTTTGTAATGCAAGTTCCCGGTAATAACTTGCACCGATTACTCCTCCAGACGATCCCGTAATAAGAACAGCCTGTCTAAATAGTTTTCCGTTGGTAGCGCTATCGGTGGCCTGAAGTGTTTTCATAGACCAAAGCGCCGCCCTTTGCCCGCCGCCGCTGGCGGTAATAATCACCATTTTCGGATGCTCCGCGCTATCGAACTTCAATCGCCAGTTTTGTAAAATGCCTAATGTTCTAAGTTTATCCTCTTTTCTATTGGCAGTACGACTTAAATATTTTAGTTGTTCAAGGGAGTATTCAGCCTTTTCGGTATGATAATCAAGGCCGTAGGCTTGATATTCACTGGTGATCAGGTCATTCTTAACCAAAATATTCAACAGGATCAGTAGTGCTATTACTGCTGTAATTGACCAGCTTCGAAACCAGTAGGAGATCGCTCCGGTGAACATTATAAAAAAAGATAAGACCAGCACTACGCTAGCCGCAGCAGGAATTTGAAAAACCTGATATTCCCTGAATATTCCAAGAATCAGGATTACAAAGAAGATCACAAATTCTATTAGTACCAGGTTCAGATGGTTTTGATCAAAGACCTTAAGAATAGACTCTTTGTCATAGCCATGATCAGGGTTCACTTTTCTAATATGAAATCCAATATCCATATAATTGTCAACCCGGATACTCTTTCTTTTAGCAATATCCAGACGCTGCAATACATTTGCCCTGGAAATGGGTGACCGGCGTAGTTGTTTGTCTACATTGGCTGTGATCAGCTTAAAGATGTCCTGGTTAGTAAATCGAAAGTAAGTGATTAAGCAAACGATCATGGCCAGACATCCACCTAATAACCCCATGATCTGACTCACAATTTGAATAGTGGTTGAGAATTGGTTATCCACTTGAAACCTGATAATACTGATAATATATACTACCAAAAAAGCCAGAGGGACAATACTGTTGTTAAAAGCAAACCTGCTAAAAGGTCGGGACAAAGTCCCCAAAAAACTAAATCTGAAGCTGTCCACTATATAGCAGGTAATATGAAATGCCATAGAAATGCCACCAATGGCCACACCAACTATAAAAAAACTCCAGAAATCCACTTTATCCATATATTCCGGATCCAGAAACAGGTAAGGGATACCCAAAACTTTTCCAAAATTTCCAGTTACCACGATGAACAGCAAAAACCAGCAAAGCAGCAGCACTTGGTTCTTTTTCACGTTGTTGATCAACAACTGAACCGGGAAACTATACAGGATATTGTTTAACATCTTTAAGATACCTTAATTTAATAGGTTAATTGACTTTTCTTTGGACCTGTTAACCTTTTTTTTTGCTGCCCCGATACAATTCGTACTCCAATAAGCGACATTCTATTTTCCCATTGAAAAAAGGAACTTTCCTGGTGGTGCGTAATCCTATCTGCTTTGATAAATCCGGGTTACCTGAAAAAATGTAACCCCAATAGCCCGCACATTTTTCCTTAAAAAAGTCGCCAATCTTGCTGTAAGTTTCAGATAGCTGTTCTATCTGACCCATCCTGGCGCCGTACTCTGGATTGAGGATCACTACTCCTGGTTGCCCCTTCGGTATCTTTACCTGAGTAAAATCACCATGATGAAAATCCAAAGCAGATACCACCCCCGCCCAAGTGGCATTTTTTTTAGCTGCCCGTAAAGCCTCCAAACTGAAGTCGTTGACAAAGAAATTGGTTTCGAAATCATTTCTTACCTGCTTTCTTGCCTCATCTTTCAATGCCACCCACAGCTCTTCCTGGTACTCTTTTAAGTGCATAAAACCAAAATTTTCACGGTTTAGACCAGCGGCTACGTTGCATGCCATCATGGCCGCTTCTATGGCTAGCGTGCCGCTTCCAGCCATTGGATTAATCAGCGGTACTCCTGGTTTCCATCGGGTGGCTTTAATTAGCGCAGCCGCCAGGGATTCTCGTAAGGGAGCTTTAAAGGGTATACGGCGATACCCGTGTTTGGATATGGTTTCACCTGATGTATCGATATATAGGTGGCAGTCGGAGTTTACCCAGTGAAGATAGACCACTGACTGATCACGCTTTGGTCCGGAGTCTGGTCTTTCACCACACTGGCTAAACATACGATCAACAATGGCATCCTTGACTTTTTGGTTCCCAAAACGGGTATCCAGAATGTAGCGATTTTGTATATGAGAAGTAACACAGATATAGCCTTTGACCTGCAGATGGTCTTCCCAAGGGATTTTGCTTACTGCCCTGTAGAGGTGATCCGGGTGAGAGGCCTGGAACCTGTTAACCAATAGTAAAACCTTGTTGGCAGTTCTTAGATGTAGATTAAGGTACATGCAATCCCGCATATTTCCTTTGATCTCTATACTCAAGGGGTTCTCCACTATCACATTGTAACCGAGATCTTCTATTTCCTTTCGAAGGATTTTAACTATCCCTTTCCCACAGGTAATTACAATCGAGCGTGAGTAAGTCATTGGTTTCCTGATGAGACCCTAAATTAGCCATAAATAGTAACCGGCGGCCAAACTGCTCAGGATTGCACTTCCATAACAAAAAGTGGCGATAAGTTCGTTGAGGTGTTTTACTTGCAAACCATCGTACAAAGTAAACCGGAAACGGTGGGCCCAGTGCAACAATGATAAGCAGATCAGTGCTAATAAAAACACTTTGGTTACAGGGGATCCAACTAGTTGATAAAGATTTCGATAATTAGGAGAGTCAATCCAACCCAATGGGATAGCCACCCCTTGAATAAATAGAATCACTGGTACGAATAAAGCAGATATCACCCCACCAGCTCCAAACAACGCCCACCAAAATGGTTCTGAGCTCTTTTTCATGCTACAAATTATCCAGGTTCAAAAATAGCCAGGTAATAGCCACCGAAAATACCACCCATGCTGCCAAATTTAAGCCAACAATGAGCAAACCTGGTATTCTGATTTTGCCGATTCTAATCACAATTGCTTTGGGGGCTAAATTAAACCAGGTGATACTATGATATATTACAAAGAAGAGCGAAACCACATGCAGGGTCAGGGACAATGGTGTTTTTAACCAATCAGTAAAATTGGTGTAAGCTTCCGGCCCTAAACCCATGGCCCTGATCTGTAAGATCAATATAACAGCATAAAAGGCCACTGGTACGCTGGTTAGTTCGCGCAGGATAAAGCGGGCGTGAACCCACTTTTTCGCCCACCATAATATTGGTTTATCTTTAACAAACATTCGGGGATGGCCTTTGTAGTATATGGGAAAACGACTGCTCTTAAACATGATTTATTAATTAAATATTGCTCATTTTTTACCCCAGGGCATTAAAAATGATTTCCACCAATTATTGGTAGCAGCAACCTTATATCTCTGAATAGCTCCAGCTGGATCCACGTCTTCAGGACAGACCTCAGAACATTCACCTACAAAAGTACACTGCCAAATACCATCATCCTGGGAAAGGATGTCTTCTCTTGCTTCATTTCCCTGATCCCGGTTATCAAGGTTATAGCGCTGGGCCAATGCAATGGCTGCCGGGCCTACAAATTCAGGTTCCAATCCATAAACCGGGCAGGCAGAGTAACAAAGCATACAGTTGATACACATACTGTATTGCTTATAATCCCCTAATTGTTCAGGAGTCTGGATATATTCCCCTTCATCTAAAGATTTTTCTTCTTTCCTAACCATCCAGGGTTTCACCTTTTGCAGCTTGTCGATGAAATCACTCATTTCGATCACCAAATCCCGGACTACTGGAAAGTGTTCCAATGGTTCTATTCTCACTGGACCTGGCAGATATTTGTGCAAGAAGGCAGCACAGGTTAATACTGGCTCTCCATTGACCATCATTCCACAACTTCCACACACACCCATGCGACAGGACCACCGGTAAGTTAGGGTACCGTCAATCTCATCCTTAATGTAATTTAAGGCATCGAGTACCACCCAATCTTTTTCACAAGGCACTTCGTAACTGTCAACGCTTGGTTCAGTTTCTTGATCCGGGCGATAACGAAATACTTCCAGAGTTATTTTTGAAGCCATATTTCAATTGTTATTATTATACTACCTACCATATACCCGTTCACCTGGTGGCCATTTGGTAATGGTTACCGGTAAATATTCAATCCTGGGTTTATTATTTTTTTCCTGGTATGCCAAACTATGAGAAAGGTAGTTTTCATCATCTCGTTTGGCGTAATCAATGCGTTGATGTGAGCCTCTGGATTCTTTTCTGCTCAATGCGGATTGCACAATGGATTCTGCCAAGTCCAGCATATTTGACAGTTCCAACGCAGCCAGTAGCTCAGTATTAAAAGTACGACTTTGATCATCAATCGCAACTTTAGAGATCCTTTCCTTTAAGTTAGTGAGAATACTTTGTGATGCCAGCAGGGATTTTTCTGTTCTATATATACCACATCCCTCTTCCATCGCTTTGTGCATCTCTTTTCGAATGTCGGCAATCCTTTCTTGGTCCTTTTTCTCTTTGAAAAACTGGTTTTTGATTTGGTTCTCTTCCGTTACCGACTCAAGGGCCATATCGAAGGTGTAATCAGATTGATTTGAAGCAAATTCAGCAGCTGCAATTCCAGCCCTGACCCCAAACACCAACAGTTCGGTTAGTGAATTTGATCCCAATCGATTGGCCCCATTGATACTGACACAAGCAGTTTCCCCAGCGGCATATAGACCAGGCATGGGAGTGGCCCCATTTATGTCAGTATGGATACCGCCCATAATATAATGAATCACTGGTCGCACCGGGATCATTTCTTTAACAGGATCTATATTTTCATATTTTAGGCAAAGCTCTCGTACAAACGGAAGCTTGGCATTGATTTTTTTCTCTCCAAGATGACGAATATCCAAATACACATATTGTCCATAGGGGCCTTTAAGCGTATTTCCTTTTTCCATTTCTTTCACAAAGGCTTGAGAAAGACGGTCTCTGGGACCCAACTCCATAGACCGCAATACCGGCTCTGGTTCGGGAGTCCCTAAGTCATAATCCTGGAGATATCGATATCCATTCTTGTTGAGCAGATAACCTCCTTCAGCCCTGGTGGCTTCAGTAATTAGGATTCCGCTAAATGGCAAGCCCGTGGGATGATATTGTATGAACTCCATATCCTTTAGAGGAACACCAGCCCGGTAAGCCATAGCCATTCCATCGCCGGTTTTGATGTTGGCATTGGTGGTGAAGGGAAATACTTTTCCACAACCACCAGTAGTTATTATCACCGATTTGGCGGCAATGGCTTGCACCTGACCGGTAGCTAACTCTATAGCTACCACTCCTTGACATCGACCATCTTTTACAATTAGTTTGGTCACAAACCATTCGTCATACCTTAGAATAGGTTGATACTTTAAAGAAGTTTGGTATAAGGTATGAAGCATGTGGAATCCCGTTTTATCTGAAGCAAACCAGGTCCTTTCATTTTTCATGCCTCCGAATGGACGAACTGCAATGGTACCATCATCCTGCCGGCTCCAAGGGCAGCCCCAATGTTCCAATTGCAACATTTCCTTCGGGGCCTCATTGACAAATGCCTCCACAGCATCCTGATCGCACATCCAATCACCGCCCGATATGGTGTCATAGGCATGATGATCCAGGCTATCATTAGGTTTGATTACGGCAGCTGCCCCACCTTCGGCAGATACGGTATGACTGCGCATAGGATAGACTTTGGAAATTACCGCCACATTTAGTTTGGGGTGGGTCTCTGCTACTGCAATGGCGGCTCGCAAACCTGCACCACCACCGCCTATTATTAATACGTCGTGGGAAAAATTATTCATAAGCCTCAACATTTTTGTCAAGGATTGTCATGGTTTTACCATATTTCTCAAGTACCTCATCATCCGTTAAACTTCCTCCACCG
>CAZAWQ010000057.1:0-3915 GCA_964488585.1 uncultured Roseivirgaceae bacterium | reverse complement strand
TATGCTTAATGGTTGATCCGGTGTGACCTGGTACCGAGTGTTCAATCCCAAGTTACCAGCCAGATAATCGATGTCCCCATCCTGGTCGAAATCACCTCCTACCAGACTGTTCCACCATCCTGAGGTGTTTTTTAATCCTGTAGCCTCAGTTCGGTCGACCAGTTTTCCTTCTTCATTATGAAAAAACATTAAAGGCATAAATTCTCCGGTAACTATCAAATCGATCCAACCGTCATTGTCATAGTCGGTCCACAATGCTGAAGTTACCAGCCCCACTTCTGACAGACCAGAAGCCACTTCGTCGGTGATCTCGGTAAATTTCACCCTTCTATAATCTGTTTCAGAAGTTGGCTTCTCCAGAGACGATTTCTTTGGTGTATCATTACGCAACAAAGTACTATGAGCGGGTAGAGGGTATTCACCGGGCACCAAACGCCCACCAATAAACAAATCCAAGTCACCATCACGATCAAAGTCGCTGGCAACAATCGAAGAACTGCTTTGTCTAATGTCGGGCAGAGCCTCCACTGATCTAGTAAATTTCCCCTTTCCATCATTTAGATATAGTCGATCGGTATACAATACCGATTCCTCAATGTGTACCGCCCCCCCACTTACAATGTACAGATCCAGATCGTTATCATTATCTACATCAAGCAAAACCACGCCCATATCCTCAGATAAACTATCCTGACCCAGGGAAGTTGGTTGAAATGTACCTCCAACTTGCTGTAGGAACAGTCTGCCGGTATAACCAGTGGCCCCACCAATAAAAAAATCTTCTAAATTATCATCATTCACATCCCCTACGGTAATCCCTGGCCCGTTCCGGGAATGCATATGAGGAAGCAAAGGTTGTAGTTTGAAATCTACAAATAGATTCTCACGATGATTGAAATCAATACCGTACTTATCATCGGATAGAGTAAACAACGTGGTGACTTTAGCTTTGAGTCCCTGCTCTAGGGATCCCCCGTATTCCACGGTTAGGGTTTGATTGGCTTCAATTCCTTCTATGGTCTGGTGATTACCATCGGGCCATATAATCTTAAGCTGCTCAATCTTGGTTTCTTCCCCTAATCCAAAATGAAGAAATGGTTCGACCGAAGAGATATAGCCTCTAACCGGAGTCAAGTACTGAGACTGTACCAAATCACCGTAGTTTAAATACACCTTGGCGCCGATTCCCTCTCGATTTAATAATGGCCCAACTAACTTGATACGAAGATAATTGGCAGGGTTTTTCTCTTGATCAGACAAATTCTGATAAACTGATGCCTCCTGATCAATATTGTTTATCACCAAATCCAGATCACCATCATTGTCCAGGTCACCATATACTGCACCGTTGGAATATGTTGGGGCTGATAGTCCCCAAGATTCTGAAACGTCTGCAAAAGTTAGATCGCCTTGATTTTTATACATATAGTTAGGAAGCTTAATTCCAGGAAGCTTGTTCAGCGCTTCCAATCTTTGCTTCTTATTGGCTTCAGGAGTTCCCATTTCTAATACCTGTTGACCGTAAACCATGAAATCAAGATTTGTAATGTCCTGCCTAATTCCATTGGTTATGAATAAATCTTTCCAACCGTCATTATCGTAGTCAGCTAGTAGTACGCTCCAACTCCAATCAGTAGCATCGATCCCCGCAAGTTGTCCGATTTCGCTGAAAGAGCCATTACCGTTATTTAACTGTAGTGTATTCCGTACGTATTGTGGTTGGTAACCATAGGAAAGACTGTTTTGGAACTCATCGTAGTTGTTTCCCATCATGGTGAGCTTTCGCCGCCGATTATCTGGCGGATACATGTCCACCACTACTATATCACTAAGTCCATCATTATTGAAATCAGCTAAGTCTACACCCATCCCATTGTAGGTCAGATGTTTCATATATTGCCCGGACTGGTTAGTAAAGGAGCCATTCTGTTGATTAATATAGAGCAGATCATCGGTGAGAAAATCATTGGCTACATAAATATCCGGCCAAAAGTCTTGGTTGATGTCACATATAACTACCCCCAAACCAAATCCCTCAATCAAAATTCCAGCTTCTTGTGAAACATCAGAGAAAGTTTGGTCCCCATTGTTTCGATAGAGCCTATCTACTGATGGGGCCTTCCCAGTGGCATCAATGGGTCTTGAGATATTCCTGTTAAAATTCACCAAGGCGTTACTCAGCATGTATACATCCAGATCACCATCCCTGTCGTAGTCAAAAAAGGTAGCCTGAACACTGTATTCTGTATCTGCCAGGCCATAATCAGCTGCTTTTTCCGTAAAAGTTGGGATGCCTCGCTTTGTCTGGCTGGAAAGTCCATCGTTGATAAAAAGTAGATTGGCCCGGTCCTGAACAGGCCTGCCTCTTGGGCCACCCAGGCTAAGGTAAATATCCTTGAAGCCGTCTTGATTAATGTCCACAATAGATACGCCGTTGACCCAACCGGTGGTTCCAACTCCTGCTGCCTCAGTAATATCCTCAAAATGCCAGTTACCCTTATTCAAATATAAACGGCTGGTTACCATGTTACCGGTGAAGTAAAGGTCCAGTAACCCGTCATTATTCACATCAATCAATCCAACGCCACCACCATCATACATGAACTCATATTCCAAAACCGTAAGAGAGTCATTGTAGGTTAGGGTGTTGGAAAAATCAATTCCAGTCCTTTCAGAATTCATTTCGATGAAAAGGGGATTAGCGCCAAACCAGTCACAGCCCGACAATAGAACTAGGTATGTAATGTAAATGGTAATCTGAACCGGTTTGTCCATAATTATTAGATTAGGATTTGATTGGAATCAACAACGATACAAAAAAGCGAGGAAGTTATGGGCAAACTCCCCCGCTTTTTAAGTCACTTTTCTTTTCTGCAGCTCCAATTATATGGGAAATCGAACCGGATCTTTTTCAAAAATTAGTAACCGGTTGGGAGTTTCTTTGAGAGGAATCCCTCACTAAAAGTTTGGTCTTTAGTACGCGCTTTTTTGGTTTGAATAACTCGGGATAGTTCATCTGCTCTAGAAATAATTCCATGGCTACTTGGCCAATTTCATAAGCAGGTTGGGATACTGTGGTCAATGAGGGACTCATATGTGCCCCGATGGGTTCGTTTGTAAACCCCACTAAGGCTACATCTTCCGGTATTTTAAATCCCTTGTCTTTCAATACACTAGCCGCTATTATGGCCACCGGGTCATTGACAGCAAATATAGCGTCCGGAGGAGTGTCGAGGTCCAAGAGACGTTGAGTGGCTGCTTTGGCAGAATCTTTCAAATCAGGACAGTTAACCACAAGATTTTCAGATTTTTCAAGATTGAATACTTCCAGCGCGTCCAGATAACCCTGTTTGCGTTTATGGCTGATACTTAGCGTGGATGGTCCTGATAAATGTGCAATTCGACGACAGCCGTTGGCAAACAAATGTGCCACTGCCTGAAAAGCGCCGTCGCGATCATCAACAATAACCTGGGATACCGGCAAGTCATCAACAACCCGGTCGAACAGAACAATGGGTATTTGGTGTTCATATATCTCCTTAAGATATGACAGGTCTACGGTTTCACGGGTTAAACTTATTAACAATCCATCCACCCGAGTGGAAGTCAAGGCCCTCAAAGCAGATTCCTCAATTTCGAAATTCTCGTTGGACTGGCATATCATAATATTGTAGCCGTATTCGGCCGCTTTGTCCTGGATACCACTGATGACAGTAGAAAAAAAATGAATGGAGATCTCTGGTACCACCACTCCAATTATATGGGTTTTATTTAGTCGCAGGCTTTGGGCAATGACATTAGGTTGGTAATGCAACTGTTCTGCCATATCCAAAACAGCCTGTTTGGTATCGGGATTTATTTCAGGAACATCTCTTAAGGCCCTGGAAACCGTAGAGGTACTGATGTTTAATTTTA
>CAZAWQ010000056.1:0-2069 GCA_964488585.1 uncultured Roseivirgaceae bacterium | reverse complement strand
AAACATAACCTATCTTTTTAATTCATTAATTCCCGCTTTTCCAAAGGTTGAATTTGGGGCTCATTTGCATTCACATCCATCAAGTGTTCAAGAGAAAATTGTTGCTGCGTACCAGGCTGGGTGTCGTAGATTTGATGGCGCACTAAAAGGATACGGGGGTTGTCCAATGGCACAGGATCAATTAGTGGGTAACATACCTACAGAATCTTTGATGGCTTGCTTGAATGAACTTGGCACAGAGCTTGATTATGATCGGGAGGCCATGCAGACGGCAATGGAAATGGTTCCAAACATATTCTCCAACAGGACTTGAGCGCTTTTCGCGCTTCAATTTTACTCAAAAGCTAAGATTTTAACGAGACAAATTTGGTTGCTATGCAGGCTACGGTTAAATTGAACGGCTATTATTATCAGCAGTCAAACAAATACATTTAGCCCGAATGTAAACTGACTGCTTAATTCATTAACTAATATCATGCACAAGAACAATTACACAAGCCATTACTTTTCTGGTATTTTTCTGGTATTTCTGATATTTGGTTTTACAGTTTGCGGTGCGCAAAACTGGCAGTCACTCATGCCAGATAAAAACCTGGAGGGATGGAAGCAACTGGGAGGGGAGGCTAATTATAAGCTGATCTCGGATGAGATTGTTGGGGCCACCGTTCCGGATACGCCCAATAGTTTTTTAACCACCAATAAAGAATATGGGGACTTTATCTTGGAATTCGAGGTTTGGGTAGACCCTTCATTCAATTCAGGGGTGCAAATAAGAAGTAATAGCCTTCCGGAATATAGAGATGGAAGAGTTCATGGTTATCAGGTAGAACTTGACCCCAGCCCCAGGGCCTATTCAGGAGGGATTTACGATGAGGCCAGAAGGGCATGGTTATATCCACTGTCTAGAAATCCAAAAGGCAGAAAGGCATTTTTAAATGGTCAATGGAATAAAGTGAGAATTGAGGCCATTGGAAATTCAATAAGGACCTGGTTCAACGGTATCCAGTGTGCAAACCTGACCGATGACCTCACCGCCAAAGGGTTTATTGGATTGCAGGTCCACAGCATCCATGACCCTGAACAGGTAGGAAAGCAGGTAAAATGGCGAAACATCCGAATACTGACTGATGACTTGCAGAATTATCGAACCCCGCCAGACCCTGAGGTACCTGAAATGAGTTATTTAATTAATGCGTTGTCAGAACACGAGCAGCGTACCGGATGGCGATTGCTGTGGGACGGAAAATCTGCTAATGGATGGCGTGCCGCTAACGGGACGAATTTTCCTCAAAACGGATGGAGCATGGAGGATGGAGTACTCACCATTGAAGCAATTGGTGGCGGGGAGTCAACAGGACCCGGTGACATTGTTACCATCCAACAATTTTCTGATTTCGAACTGGAGTTGGAGTTCATGTTAACCGAAGGAGCCAACAGTGGTATCAAATATTTTGTTCAACCTGAATTAAACAAAGGTGAGGGATCAGCCATCGGCTGCGAGTATCAACTGCTGGACGATAAGCACCATCCGGACGCGCAACAGGGAGTAAGTCAAAACAGAACACTGGCCGGACTATATGATATGATTGCTCCGGATAACCTTTCAGGACCAGGTAGGAGTAAACAATTCAAAGGTATTGGCCAGTGGAACAAAGCACGCATCGTATCAAAAAACGGAAAAGTGTCGCACTGGTTGAACAACGAAAAAACTGTTGAATATGACCGGTTTTCACCCATGTTCAGGGCATTGGTAGCATATAGTAAGTATAAAGTATGGGATGGCTTCGGCCAATGGCCACAAGGTCATATCCTGCTACAGGAACATGGGCATGTTGTGCATTTTCGCAGCATTAAAATCAGGGAATTCTAATTACAAAATAACCAATCATGAAAAATACCACACATAGAACTTTAATAATGGACGAAAAGGTTAGTTGGCGGTGTCGTTAGATCCCTTATTTGATCTATCAGGTAAAACGGCAGTAGTAACTGGAGCCGGTGGTGTACTTTGCTCGGAGATCGCACGGGTCTTGGCAGATCGTGGTGTTAAAGTAGCCCTGCTTGGGCGC